>JANNNL010000051.1:0-8202 GCA_031398525.1 Actinomycetes bacterium
CGCCGGGTGGGGGGCCGGGCGGGCGGGTGAGGTGGTCCGCCGGCGGGCGGCGTTGGCCGGGCGGAAGTACCGGGACCGGTTCGGTCACGTCGACGCCGGGGATACCGGGCTCACCTGCATCCTGCACGCCGTCACCGTTCAGGTCGATCCAGACGAAGTCGCCGATCGTGCCGGGGCCCTGGTAACCGAAGTCCTGCTGCAGGTCAGCCGGGACGCCGACGGTGAGGGTGGTCGCCGAGGTGTGGGGGGGGGCGGTGCCTTTGGAGCCGAAGGTCTGGGACCGGCCGGCCGGCAGGGAGGCCGGGTCTTCGGTGACCGTGAAGGCGCCGAGCGGGAGCCCGTCGACGAGGTAGCCGCCGTTGGCGTCAGTAGTCGCGGTGTAGGTGACCGGGGAGCCGGCGATGGTCGTCGTGATCGTCACGTCGACGCCGGGGATTCCGGGTTCACCCGCATCCTGCACCCCGTCACCGTCGAGGTCGTTCCAGATGAAGTCGCCGATGATGCCCGGGCCCTGGTAGCCGAAATCGTTGACCGCGGAGTCGGGCAGCAGCGCCGTCAGGGTGACGACGGACGAGTTGTTCATCGTGGCGTCCGGATCACCGGTCTGGGTCATTCCGGCGGGCAGGGTGGCCGGGTTGACGGCGACCGTGTACGAGCCGAGCGGCATCGAGGTGAAGTGGTACGAGCCGTCGGGGCCCGTCGTGGTCGTATAGACGACCGGCAGGCCGCCGGCGGTCAGGGTGGCGGTGACGGTGACGCCGGGGATGCCGGGCTCGCCCGCGTCCTGCAGGCCGTCACCGTCGAGGTCGTTCCAGACGAAATCGCCGATCGTGCCCGGCCCCCGGTAGCCGAAGTCCTGCAGCAGGTCGGCCGGGGCGCCGACGGTGAGGTTGGCCGCCGAGGTGTTGGGGGTGGCGGTGCCGTTGAAGTCGAAGGTCTGCGTCACGCCGGCCGGCAGGGTCGACGGGTCGACGGTGACCGTGTAGGCGACGAGCGGCACGCCATCGACCAGGTAGCCGCCGTTGGCATCGGTCGTGGTCGTGTAGCTCACCGGCACCCCGGCGATCACCGTGGCCACCGTGACGGTGACCCCGGGGATACCGGGCTCACCGGCATCCTGTGCGCCGTCACCGTCGAGGTCGGTCCAGACGAAGTTGCCGATCGAGCCGGCACCCCGGTAGCCGAAGTCCTCGAGGAGATCGACCGGCGCGACTGCCGTCAGGGTGGCGGTCGACGTGTTGGCGGTCGCCGCACCGTTGGAGTCGTAGGTCTGCGTCATGCCGGCCGGGAGGGTGGCCGGGTTGACGGTGACCGAGTAGGCGCCGAGCGGCAGCCCGGTGACGAGGTAGCCGCCGGTGGCATCGGTCGTGGCGGTGTAGGTGACGGGCGAACCGCCGACGGTCGTGACGAGCGTGACGGTGACTCCGGGGAGACCGGGCTCGCCGGCGTCGTGCACCCCGTCGCCGTCGCGGTCGTTCCAGATGCGGTCACCGATGCTGCCGGGGCCCTGGTAGCCGAAGTCCTGCACCAGCGACGACGGATTGGCGAGGTCGAGGGTGACGAGCGAGACGTTCGCCGTGGCGGTGCCGTCGCTGTCGAACGTCTGGGTCAGGCCGGCCGGCAGGGTGGCCGGGTCGACGGCGACGGTCCAGTCGCCCAGCGCGAGCGACTGGAACAGGTACGAGCCGTCGGCTCCGGTGGTTGTCGTGAGGGTTGCGCCGCCGGCCAGCGTGGCGGTAACGGTGACGCCGGGGATGCCCGGCTCACCGGCATCTCGTACGCCGTCGCCGTCGAGGTCGTTCCAGATCAGGTCGCCGAGCGAACCGATGCCGCGGTACCCGAAGTCCTGGGTCAGCGAGATCGGGGCCGGCACCGTGAGCGCCACGGTCGAGACGTGCGGGGTGGCCAGGCCGTTGGCGTCGAACGTCTGGGCGAACCCGGTGGGGAGCGAGGCCGGGTCGACCGTGACGGTGTAGGTGCCGGGGGCCAGGTTCGAGACGAGGTAGGCACCGTTGGCATCGGTGGTGGCGGTGTAGCTGACCGGGATTCCGGCGATGGTCGCCGTGATCGTGATGTCGACACCGGCGATCCCGGCCTCGCCGGCGTCCTTGACGCCGTCACCGTCGGTGTCGACCCACACCAGGTCGCCGATGGAGCCGATATTGATCTCGAGGAAGTCGTTGGTGATCGAGCTCTGGCCCCAGTCGATCGTGGCGGTGAAGACGTCGTTGGCGCCGTTGACCGTGCCGTTGGTGCCGGGCACCTGGGCCCCGTCGAGCGTGGCGGCGGGCTGGGTCTCGGTGATCGTGTAGGTGCCCTTGGGCAGGTTGGTGAACTGGTAGAAGCCGGTGGGGTCGGTGGTGGTCGTACGACTGATCGGCGCCCCGGAGATCGGGTCGGTACCGGTGAGGGTGATCGTCGTGCCGGCGATCGGCGCCTCGCTCGCTCCGACGGTGCCGTTGTTCTCGGGGTCGAGGTAGACGTGGCCGGAAATCGTCCCGACCTGCGGCTGGTAGCCGAAGTCGGCGTCGGTCACGCTGGTCGTCGTCAGGCTGACGTCGGTCTTGCCGTCGGCCACCGGGTCACGATCGTCGGTCGAGGTCCAGGTCGTGCCGACCGGGAAGGTGGTCTCGTCGGGGTTGACCGAGTAGCCGTTGAACGGGGGGAGTTGGTTGAACACGTAGGCGCCGTTGGCGCTCGTGAGCGTGCCGATCTGGTTGCCGTCCGGGTCGGTGAGGGTGACGACGCCGGGCAGCCCGGGCTCACCCGGGTCCTGCGTCCCATCGCCGTCGTAGTCGGCGTACATCGTGTCGCCGATCGTCATCGTGCCCACGCAGACCGTGAAGCTGCTGACGGCGATGGCGTGGTTGTTGGAGACGCCGGCATTGCCGACGTAGATGTCGGAGAACACCTCGGGGTTGCTGGCGAGCACGGTCAGGTCGCCGGCGGCGTCGGACGGGCCGTTGGAGTAGTAGAGGCCGATCGAGTTGACCGGCTCGGTGGCCCGAAGGATGATCGTTCCGGCCGCGTCGCCGGGGTTCAGGTTGCCCGGGGCATCGGCCCACGGTCCGCCGGCCACCGTTCCGCCGAGCAACGTCGGGGCGACGGTGATGACCGGCTGGTTGGTTCCTGGGCTGCCCTGCTCGAAGGTGAAGGCGACCGGATTGCCGCCACGCTCGGCATAGAACTCCACCTCGTCCTGGAACGAGTCGGAGAGGTCCTCGTTCGTCCCACCTACCGGGTCGTAGGTGGTGTGGTTGAAGTCGACGTCGGTGACGTCGAACTTGGGGAGGAGGACCGGCTTGGTGAAGGAGAACTCGAAGTTCAGCTCCTGGTTGGAGTTGAGGGTCTCCTCGGCGATGGTGAGGTAGTCGACGCCGTATGCGCCCCTGGTGCGGGTGTAGAACGGCGGGTCCCAGTTCGTCAGGGGCGCCGACCCGCCGGGATCGGCGTGCTTGATCAGGGCGTTATCCGGATCCTCGTTGATGTTGTCCGGGTCGCTGACCGTGACTGTCAGGTTCACTCCGCTGGCACCCACGGGGTAGGTGGCGTTGTACCCCGTGTTGATCAGCGTGTTCTGCACGGCTGGCAGGTTCGTGTGGCCGTCGGCGACGGTCGGGAAGGTGGCGCCCGTGCCGTCGGCGCGTTGCCAGTAGAACTCGTAGGCCTGGGTACCGGTCGGGCAGACCTGGCCGGTCGCTGCGGTCGCCGTCTGCACCGCAACTCCGGGCGTGAAGACGGTCATCGCTACCGAAAGCAACGATGTAACCGCAACCCATGACTTGAACGTCTTGACTCGGGAGCCCACTGTCCGCCACCTCACATCTAAAATCTCTTAAAGTGATTGAAATATCACTAGAAGCGGCAGATTATGCGAAGAGTGGCGGGGGCGCAACCGCACTTGGCAACCAATGGGCCGATCGGCCCTCTTGGCAGGAGCCTGTTGTCGCGGTAGTAGCAATCGAAGATCGCAGCACTGTCGCCTCGTCATCTCGTCATCTCGTCATCTCGTCGCTTCGTCGCCTCGTCGTAGTGCAGTATTGAGGTACCGCAAGATTGGAGTCGGCTCCGCGATTCGTCCGTCCGATTCCGATCGTGCGGTTGCGCATCAGGGCCACCCAGCGTGTTTCCTGTCGAAGCGTCACCCCGGCCGTGGCACTACCTACTTGGACGTTTGTTGCCCCGGGCTCGATAGGGGAAAATGTGCTCTGATGGATGGGTGGAAGCCGTTCGCCTTGATAGTCGGCGGGCATGGGTGGCGGCGGTCGCCGTGGCGTTGGCCAATGGAACGGCGTTCGGGACCGCGTACACGTTTGGCACGTTCTTCGATTCGATGGCTACCGAGTTCGGGGCGAATCGGGGTTCGACGGCGATCATCTTCGGGATCACCCTGCTGTTCTTCTTCGGGTTCGGGGTGATCTCGGGACCGCTCTCGGACCGGGTTGGAGCGCATCGCCTGCTCGCCCTCGGCGGCACAATTTTCGTGGTCGGGCTGCTCGCCACGTCGCGGGTGCACAACCTCTATCTCGGATATCTCACCTACGGCACCGGGGTCGGTCTCGGTAGCGGCCTGTTTACCGCCCCACTCACCGCCACCGTTGGACGATTGTTCGTGAGGCGCCGGACGGTCGCGCTGGGTGTAGTTGCTGCGGGCAACGGCTGCGGCACATTGCTGCTCGTCCCCTTGTCGCAACGACTGATCCGCGACCATGGCTGGCGCACGGCCTACGTCACGTTGGCCGTGATCGGGGCCGTGGTTTTCACGCTGGCCGTCCCCGCGGTGCGGGTTCCGATGGTCGCCGGACAGACCGCCGCGGCATCGGTGATCGATCGCCTGCTGGCATCACTGAGCCTGCTGCGCGACCGATTTTTCGCGACGATGTTCGGGGCGACGACGTTGATGTCGGTCGGTCTGTTCATTGCTTTCGGGTTCATCGTCACCTTCGCGAAAGACCAGGGGGTGGCCTCCGACCGGGCGTCGCAGTTGATGTCGATCGTCGGGTTGGCCAGCATCGGCGGACGGTTGTTGTTGACCGCGGTCTCCGGGCGGCTCGGTGCCGTACGCATGTTCCAACTCGCCCTCGGCATCCAACCGTTTGCCTACGTCGTGTGGCTGCTCGCTGGCGGCGACTACCGACTGCTCCTTGTATTCGTGGTGACGCTCGGGGCGTCGTACGGCGGGTTCGTGGCCATCGGCCCCGAGGTGCTCATCGCTCGCTATGGCACCGATGGCCTGGGCACCCGACTCGGCGTGAACTTCCTGTCGTACGGCGTCGGCGGGTTGATCGGCCCACCGCTGGCCGGCTGGGTTGCCGACGCGACCAACGGCCGCGTCGTGCCGATCTGCCTCGTCATCGTGCTGGTGACGATCGCCTTCGGGCTGTCCACGAGGCTCGACGCCAGCCGACCCGACGCCCGGCGGACCTGACGCCCACCGGGTCTGCCACGTTCGCTGTGGACCTCGGCGTGTTAGACCTCGGGCTATGCGATTCGGAGTAGCACTTCCCCAGGCCGGGCCGTTTCTGGCTCCCGAGGTCCAACTGCAGCTGACAACCACCTTGGAGAGCCTCGGCTACGACTCGTTGTGGACCAGCGACCACATCATCGTCCCGGTCGGCGAGAGCTACATCCCCGAGTCGATGCACGAGCCGCTGGCGTTGCTGTCGTGGCTGGCGGCCCACACCACCCGCGTTGACCTGGGGATTTCGGTGTTGGTGTTGCCGTATCGCGACCCGGTGTTCGCCGCCAAGTACCTCGCCTCAGTCGACGTGCTCAGCGGCGGCAGGGTGATCCTCGGAGTCGGCGCCGGCTGGTTGAAGGCCGAGTTCGACGCGTTGTCGGCCAGCCATGTCGAGCGCGGCGCGGTCACCGACGAGTACCTGCGGGTGATCCGCAACCTGTGGGAGACCGAGACGTCAAGCTTCCATGGCCGCTGGAAGCACTACGACGACATGCGCCTGTTCCCGAAGGTCTCCGCCGCTCGACCGGCCGGGTCGACGATCCCGATCACCGTCGGCGGCAACATGGCACCGTCGATCCGCCGGGCCGCCGAGTTGGGCGACAGCTGGCATCCGATCAACCTGTCCCCCACGGAACTCCGCACCGGCGTCGACGCCTACCACGCCCAGTGTCAGCGGTTCGGGCGTCCGGCGGGACGGGTCATTCTGCGCCACATGCCTCGCGGTACAGGTTCCGGCGGACCGTTCTCCGGCTCGGACGCCGAGCAGCAGGCCGATCTCGCCGCCTACGCCGAGGCCGGCTGCGACGAGCTGATGATGTCGCTGGCCAGCCGCACCACCGACGGCCTGCTCGACAAGTTGGAGCACTTCATGACCAAGGTCATCCGCCCGTTCCAGTCCCACGATCCAGCGGCGGCAGCCGGCTGAGCAACGCGGGGAGCGCGGCCTGCGGCACGTAGCGCCAGCGTTCAAGGTGACGGGCGGCGTAGACCAACTCGTGCAGCTCTTGGACGACTTGCAATGGGCGGATCAGGCGTTCATCCAACAACGGGGCCGAGCCGGGCACCTGCCGGTAAGCATCGAGGAACGCGGCGATCGCCGGAACGATGAATCCCTCGATCGTGTCGAGGTCGACGTCGGGTCGTCGGCGGTGCGCGACCCGGGCCACGTGGTCGATCGACTGCATCAGCCCGGCGACGTCCCGGGCCGCGGGCTGCGGTTGACGACGGGTGGGGGCATCGGCCAGCGGGTTGCCGTCGAAGTCCATCACCCACAGTTGGTCGCCGGCACGCAACACCTGCCCGACGTGGAGATCACCGTGAATTGCCTGGCCGGTGGTGTCCCCGAGACCCGCCAACACCCCAATCTCGCGCCGAATCTGGGTGAGCATCGGCTCGGTCAGCGGCCATGACTGGGCCGATACCTCGATCGCTTGGTCGAGCAACGCCAAAGCCGCTCGGTGCAAAGGCGCCGTCGGCACCCGCGCCACCGGCAACGGGATCACCGGCGACCGCGTCGCCAACGCGACATGCAACCGCGCCGCCAGCCCACCCAGCCGCGTCGCGGTGGCGATCAACGGCCCGAGCGGGGTGGCACCGTCGAGCCAGGCGAGCACGTCGTCGACGTACCACTCCCAGCCGTCCTGAGAGTTCGCGACGTAGATGCTGAGCACCGCGTGTACGTGACCATCGCCGCGGGCAACGGCCAGCAAACGGGGGGTCTCAGTGAAACCGACCGCGTCGAGATGTTCGAGTAGCTGCAGTCCGGGGTGGGGTTCGGCCACCGACGGGGTCAGCCACTTGACGACCACCGACTCGTCGACGATCACCGAGACGTTCGTCTGGTCCACCCCCATCGCCCGTTCGACGCCGGCCGCCGGAACCCGCGTCGATCCGACCAACTGGCGGACCAGCTCCGCGGATGCTCCGGGTGTCATGGCCGGGTACGGTACGACGTCGATGAGCACCTTCTTGTTCATGCCCGAATCGGCCTACGGACCGACCAACAACTGCATCGGCATCGGCAACGTGCTGCGCTCGATGGGCCACCGGGTGGTGTTCGCCGCCGAGGCCTCGTGGGACGGCAAACTCGCCGCCCTCGGATTCGAAGAAGACCTGGTCAACCTGGCTGCGCCAGCACCGATCGTCGCGGGCGCGCCCGACGAGGACGCCGGTCAGTTCTGGATCGACTTCATCCGCGACACCTCGCCCGAGTTCCGCAAGCCGACTATCGAGCAGCTGACGACGTTCGTTCAGCCGACGTGGCAGGCATTGCTCGACGGGGCGATGTATTGCCAGCCGCAATTGCTCGAGATCATCGACCGGGTGCGGCCCGACGTGATCATCGAGGACAACGTCAACGCGTTCCCGGCGCTGCTGACCGCCGGGGTGCCGTTCGTGCGGATGATGTCGTGCAACCCGTTGGAGATGACCGGCCCCGACGTGGCGCCGACCTTCTCGGGTTACGCCGCCGACAACCGCTCGGGTTGGGCCGAGTTCCGGGCGGAGTACGACCGCACCCACCGCCCGATGTGGGAGACCTACAACGAATGGGTCATGTCGTGCGGCGCACCACCGTTGGACGACCTGCAGTTCATCCATCAGTCCTCGGCGTTGAACCTCTACACCTATCCGTCGGTCGCCGACTACATCGACCGGCGCCCGCTGAACAACACGTGGCATCGGTTGGAATCGTCGGTGCGTTCGACCGACGAACCGTTCGTCCTCCCCGACTCCCTACGAGG
>JANNNL010000070.1:0-1886 GCA_031398525.1 Actinomycetes bacterium
GTCGAACGTCGGCGACCACCTTGGCCAAGTACGTTTCGCGCCCTGGGGAACGGGTGGCAATGAGGTCGTCGAGCTCGGCGAAGCGCTTGGGATAGAGCGACGCGAACGACAGATCTTCGAGCTGCTGGCGGACCTCTTGCATGCCGAGGCGGTGCGCCAGCGGGGCGTAAATGCCCAAGGTCTCTTGAGCGACGCGCTGCTGCTTGTCGAGCGGCGTGCCCCCCAACGTCCGCATGTTGTGCAGTCGATCGGCGAGTTTGATCACCAGGACGCGCAGGTCCTTGGCGACCGCCACGAGCATCTTGCGCATCGTTGCCGCCTGCTGGGCCTCTTTCGAGTCGAAGTGCAGCCGGTCGATCTTGGTGACACCGTCGACGATGTTGGCAACATCGTCGCCGAAGCCCAGCCGCACTTCGTGGATCGTCAGCTCGGAGTCTTCAACAGCATCGTGGAGCAGCGCAGCGGCGATCGTCGTCTCGTCAAGACCGATCTCGGCGACGATCTTGGCAACGGCGAGCGGATGGTTGATGTACGCCTCGCCGCTCGATCGCATCTGGCCGCGATGCGCAGCTACGGCCACCTCGTATGCCCGCGAGAGCATTGCCGTGGACGACTTCGGATGGCGAACGCGGTAGACCGCGAAGATCGGCCCGAGTTCCTCGGCGGGCGCGGCCGCGTGGCGCCGCCATGGCAGCACGCGGTCGACTGTTGCCATGGTGATCCTGCGTCAGTCGCCGAAGTAGTTGATCAGGCTTCTGATGGGTCGGTCACCGAGACGGTGGCGACCGTTGAGCGCACCGATCTCGATCAGGAAGCAGTAGCCGGCAACCACACCGCCGAGGCCTTCGACCAGCCGGCCGGTGGCGGCAGCCGTACCGCCGGTGGCCAGTACGTCATCGACGATCAACACCCGCTCGCCTGGAAGCAACGCATCACGGTGTATTTCGAGCTTGTCGGTGCCGTATTCGAGCGAGTACTCCTCACGGGCGACGGCCCACGGCAGCTTGCCGGCTTTGCGGACCGGCACAAAGCCAGCCCCGAGGCGATATGCCACGGGGGCGGCGATGATGAAACCGCGGGCCTCGATGCCGAGCACCCGATCGACGGGGATGTCGGCGTAGAGCTCGACGAGCGCGTTGATCGAGTTGCCGAAGGCTTCGGGGTGGCCGATCAGCGGGGTGATGTCGCGAAACTTGACCCCCGGCTTTGGGTAGTCAGGAATATCGCGGATCAGATCCCGGAGTGCTTGTACGTCGACGGCCATTCGGGCGAGTTTAGCGGCGGCGCTTCTTGCGAGGCCGCGGCGGGTGAGTCAATGCTGCCGTCGGATCCTTTGGCGTCGACGCGCCCCCGCCGGTCATCGCACCGACCGCAGTTGCGCCGGCCGTTGCGGCGCGAGCTCGGGCACCGACCAACTCTCCAGATCCGCTGGCCCGGCTCTTCAGATTGCGGTACTTCGGCTCGCGCTCCTTGAGCAGGGCGAGCACCGGTGTGGCGATATAGATCGACGAGTACGAACCGGTAATCAGGCCCACGAGCAGGGCTAATGCAAAGTCCTGTAGCGAGACCGCGCCAAGGATGGAGCCGCCGACCACCAGGATCGACAGCACCGGTAGCACCGCAGCAAGGCTGGTGTTCAACGACCGCATCAGCACCTGGTTCATCGACAGGTTGACGATGTCGCTGTACGGCGCCCGTCCACCGAACTTCTGGGTGTTCTCCTGCACCTTGTCGAACACCACGATCGTGTCGTACAGCGAGAAACCGAGAATCGTCAGGAAGGCGATCACGGTGGCCGGCGTGACTTCAAACCCGAACAGCGAGTAGATGCCGACCGAGATGAAGACGTCGTGGGCCACGGCAATGATGGCGGCAACGGCCATTTT
>JANNNL010000127.1:0-7443 GCA_031398525.1 Actinomycetes bacterium
GAGTGCTTCCTGGCTGTAGCCAGAAACGGCGTCGGCGTACACGTGGTCGCCGTTGTACCAGTTCATCGGCGACACCGCGGTGTCAACGTTGAGCAGCAGATCCTCGGCCTGGCGGAAGAGTTCCTCACGCTTGTCGGTATCGATGGTCTTGCGGGCCTCGTCGACGGCGGCATTGAACTCGGCCGAGTCGTAGAAGCCGAGGTTGTTGCCAGCGATCGAGTCCTTGTGGAACAAGTCGTACATGCCGTTGTCGTAAATCGGGTAGTCCCAGAACCAACCGGCGCGGCACAGCCCGGGGCAGCCACCATCGCGGAGGCTCTTGAAGTAGGTCTCGGTCGAACGGGGCTCCTGCTCCACGGTGATACCAATGTCGGCAAGGTTCTGCTGCACGATTGCAGCAACGTCCTCGTGACCGGCACCAGCGTTGAACACCAGCTTGATGGTGGTCGGCACGGTGCCGCCACCAGCGGTGAACTCATCAAGCAGGGCCTTGGCCGCATCGACGTCGGTGACGCAGAACTTGCAGATGTCCTTCTCGAATCCGGGGATACCGGGAGGAGTAACGCCCGACGGCAGCGTGCGCGAACCGTCGTACACCGAGTCGTTGATCGAGGGACGGTCGATGGCGAGCGAGATCGCCTGGCGCAGCTTCAGATTGGCAGCGCCACCGATCGGGTCTTCGTCACGCATGCCGAACACCCAGTGGTAGCTACCGAGAACCGGCTTGGCGGTGTTGCCGTACTTGCCGGTCGACTCGGCGAACCGGCCCGACGGGATCGTCGCCGACATGGTCTCGCCAGCTTCGAACGACGCATATGCCGCGTCAATGTCCTCAAAGATCTTGAAGGTGATCTTGTCGAGCTTCGCGGCAGTGTTGCCATAGACGTCGCCCGCCCACTCCGGGTTCTTGACGAGGGCGATTTCCTGCTCGTTCTGGGCCTCTTCCTGCATGAACGGTCCGTTGCCGATCATCACGCCCTTCTCCCACTGCGTCTGGTCGGTCAGCTCGCCACGGTCGGCGGGCATCGGGGAGAAGATAATGTGCGACGCCACCGACGGGAAGTCGGCGTACGGGTTGGCGAGCGTGACCGTCAAGGTCATCGCCGCATCGTCGGCGACAACACCGGACAACTCCGTGGCCGTGCCATCCTGGTACTCCGTGAAGCCCTTGACCAGGGCGAACAGGTACGAGTAGTCAGCGGCCAGAGCCGGGTTGGCGGCGATATCCCAGCCGAGCTTGTAGCTCGACGGCAGCACATCTTCGCCGTTCGAGAAGGTCAAGCCCTTCTTGAGGGTGAACACGAACTCGGTGGCGTCGGCATTTGCTTCCCACTTGTCGGCACCGAGCGGCTTGAGCACCGGACCCGAGTCCTCGTTGGCGAACTCGGTGAGCCCGTCATAGAGCAGCTGGGTGACCTGCGCGCCGTCCAGCTCGCTTGTCAGCGCCGGGTCGATGTGCGGCGGGACGCCGGCTCCGAAGGTGGCACCGTCGATGAACTCGCCACCGGCGGGGGCCTCGACGGCGACGGTGGTGTCGGGCTCAGCAACTTCGGTCACGACAGGCTCGGTGACCTCGGGCTCGGTGGCCTCAGGCTCGGTGGGTGCGGGCTCGGCGGCGGTTGTGGTCGCCGTGGCTTCACCCTCGGTTGATCCGCTGCTGCTTCCGCATGCAGTGATCCCGAGCGTGGCTACGACGAACAGCGACGCAAGCTTGGTACGTCTCGACAGTCTCTTCATTCTGATGACCTCCTGGTCACGGTCTATTTTCCTAGGAGGAACGGTACCGGTTCGATTGCTCGTACCGACGGGGATTCATGGGGTATTGCACCGCCACCCTGTCGAGCTGGCCAAAGAAGATCGGGATTGCTCGACGAGATGGTGTCGCGCCGTGTATGACCTCCCCTTCACACAGAGGGACGTGACCCTCGGCACGATAGCACCGAGTTACCGCCCGGTAGTGATTCGCCGGACCCACGAGTGAAGTTTTTGTTCGACATTGAAATTTGGTGGAACAAATGTTCCGTAGCGGATGACGAGGACGGCTCATGAGAGCGGGCATCATGGGGAGATGTCCGGAACCGACATCCATCCCGTCCGTCTCGCTGGTGAGTCCATCACCGGAAGCGGTCCTGCCATCGACGTCTACTCCCCCTATGACGGGGCGCTGATCGGGCGGGTGCCGTCGTTGTCCGCGGCCGACGTCGATCGTGCGGTTGCGGCTGCCCAAGCCGCACATCTGCGTGGGCCGCTGCCGGCGTGGAAACGCGCCGAGATCCTCGACAAGGCCGCCGCTCGACTGACCGCCCGCGTCGAGGAGTTCGCTGCGATCATCGCCAGCGAGGCCGCCAAGCCGATCAAGACGGCTCGCATCGAGGCCCAACGAGCGGTGGGCACATTCCTGTTCGCCGCCGCCGAGGCTCGCAAGCTGGCCGGTGAGATGATCCCGATGGACGCCAATGCCCCCGGCGAGGGCAAGATCGGCTTCACGCTGCGCGTTCCGATCGGGGTGGTTGGGGCGATCGCGCCGTTCAACTTCCCGCTCAACCTCGTCGTCCACAAGGTGGCCCCGGCGATTGCTGCGGGGTGCCCGGTGGTGCTGAAGCCTGCCAGCCAGACCCCGTTCTCGTCGATCGTGCTCGCCGAGATGTTGATCGACGAATGCGGTCTTCCTGCCGACCAACTCCACGTCGTCACGGGCGGCGGTGGGACCGTCGGCAACGCGCTCGTCGATCATCCCGATGTCGCTCTGATCACGTTCACCGGCTCCCCCGAGGTCGGCTGGGCCATTCGGGCGCGTGCACCCCGCAAGCGCGTCGGTTTGGAGCTCGGTAACAATGCCCCGGTCATCCTCGAACCAGATGGCGATTGGAAGACCGCCGCGGCAAAGATCAAGATGGCCGGCTTCAGCCATGCCGGGCAGTCGTGCATCTCGACCCAGCGCATCTACGTTCACACCTCGATCGCGGCCGACTTCACCGCCGCGTTGGCCGAGCACGTGAGCACCCTGGTCGTCGGCGACCCGATGGACGAGGCGACCGATGTGTCGGCGCTGATCTCGCATTCCGAGACCGAACGAGTGGCCGGGTGGATCGACGAGGCCGTCTCCGCTGGCGCCCGAGTGATCGCCGGCGCGCGTCGAGGGCCCCGGGATGTACTGATGCCCACGGTGCTCGCCGACGTCACCCCCGACATGAAGGTCTGTGCGGCCGAGGTGTTTGGGCCGGTCGTGGCGATCCAGGCCTACGACGACTTGGACGATGCGTTGCGGATGGCGAACGACTCGGCATTCGGCCTGCAAGCGGCCATCTTCACGCAGAACCTGACCAACGCGATCAAGGCGTTCCAAACCCTCGACTTCGGCGGCGTCCTCGTCAACGAGGTACCCACCTTCCGCACCGATCAAATGCCGTACGGCGGCCTACGCGACTCCGGCAACACCCGCGAGGGCCCGGCCTACTCGGTGCGCGAGATGACCGAACAACGCCTGGTCATCATCAACCCGTAGCCCGCCCGGGCGGCTGGTCCCGATGGAAGTGGTGCCAAAGAGTGTGGATTGACGCAGCTTATGGCACCACTTCCCCAAATCGGTGACACGATCTGGGTGCTCGCTGCCTTTGTAGGTAGTGGCACAGTTCGCACGACAGACAGACGTGGCACCGCCGCCAAGCGTTCTCAAGCGGTCCTCGAGGCGATCGAACGCCGAGGTGGCATCGCTCGCATCCCCGCTCCGGTCCTCGTCGAGGTTGCCCGTGGGAGTCAACGAACTGTCGCGGTCGGTCGAGTCATCAAGATGGCGAAGGTGACAGACAGCAATCGTCATATCGCCGAGCGAGCAGGGGGCCTGCTCGAGCTACAACATCTCGACTCGTGCCACGCCGTGGATGCACTGGTAGTTGCAACCGCGGCATCGCTGGGCACCGCAATCATTCTGACCGGCGACCCTGACGACATGCGCGCCCTGGCCGGCTTGGTCGCGGGAGTCGCGGTCCAGCCTCTCTCGTGACCGGCGGATTTAGCCGCTGTGGAGGCGGTATTGGATGATCCGGGCGAATTCGTCGGGGTCGAGGCTGGCGCCGCCGACGAGGGCACCGTCGATGTCGGGCTGGGCCATCAGCTCGGCGATGTTCGACGCCTTCACCGATCCGCCGTACTGAATGCGCACGTCGTCGGCCGCGTCACCGGCGAGGCCTCGCACGCACTGGCGGATCGCCGCACAGACCGTTTGGGCGTCTTGCGAGGTGGCGGTGCGGCCGGTGCCAATCGCCCAGATCGGCTCGTAGGCGATGACCAGCGAACCGATCTGTTCGGGCTTGCGTCCAGCGAGCGCCGCGGTCACCTGACCGACGACCTTCGACTCGGTCTCGCCAGCCTCGCGCTCGGCGAGCGTCTCGCCGCAACACAGAATCGGGACCATGCCGTGGGCCTGGATCGAGGCGACCTTGCGGTGGACCATCTCGTCGGTCTCGCCGAACAACTCCCGCCGTTCACTGTGCCCGACGATCACGTACTCCACACCGAGCTTCTCAAGGAACACCGGTGACACCTCGCCCGTGAACGCCCCCTTCTCCTCCCAATGGCAGTGCTGCGCACCGAGGGCGATGCCGATGTCGTCGGCCTGCAGCAACGTCTGCGCCGAGCGAATGTCGGTGAACGGCGGGTGTACCGAACAATCCATGACGTCCCAGTCGTCCTTGCCCACCAGATAGCTGAGCTTCTGGAGGAACTGGATCGCCTCGTAGTGGTTCTGATGCATCTTCCAGTTACCGGAGATGAGCGGTCGACGGGCCATGTCACAAACCTCTAACGGGCGTTGGGGGCCGAGCGGAGAGCCGCCAAGCCAGGGAGATCACCGAGTTCGATCAGTTCGAGCGACGCGCCGCCCCCGGTGGAAACGTGGGAAACCTCGTCGGCCAGCCCGAACTGGGCGAGTGCCGCGGCGGAGTCTCCCCCGCCGACGACCGTGAACGCCTTGGTGTCGGCCATCGCCTGGGCAACCGTACGGGTACCCGCGGCGAAACGGTCGTCCTCGAACATGCCCATCGGGCCGTTCCAGAAGACCGTCCGGGCGTCCATGATCACGTCGGAGAATGCCGCCGCGGTGCCGGGACCGATGTCGAGTCCCTTGGCGCCGTCGGGCAGTCGACGACCGAACGTGGCGTAGTTACCTGCCGCGTCGACACCGGTGAGATCTTCGGGAAGATGGATGGTCTTGCCTGACTTCAGCAAGCGGGCGCACGTCTCGACCTGCTCGGGCTCCCACAGCGAGGCCCCGATCGGGTACCCCTGCGCGGCGAGGAACGTGAAGCACATCGCACCGCCGATGACCAGGGAATCGACGGTATTCAACAGGGCTTCGACGACGCCGAGCTTGTCGGAGATCTTCGACCCTCCGAGCACCGCGACAAACGGCCGCTTCGGGTGCTCGCGCAGGCCGAGGAGCACCTCGACTTCTTTGGCCAACAACCGACCCATCGCCGAAGGCAGCGTTTGAGGCGGGCCGACTATCGACGCGTGGGCTCGGTGGGCGGCACCGAAGGCATCGTTCACATAGGCGTCCACTCCGTCGACCAGCGAGGCGACAAAAGCCGGGTCGTTGCCCTCTTCGCCGGCGTCGAAGCGAAGGTTCTCGAGCAGCTCCACGCCGGGGGCCAGCTCAGCGAGTCGGGCTCGCACCGCGTCCATCGAGTACTTCGGGTTGGGCTGTCCCTTGGGACGGCCGAGGTGTGACGCACACACGACATGCGCGCCGCGTTCGGTCAACCAGGTGATCGTCGGCAATGCGGCGCGAATACGGAAGTCGTCGGTGATCTCGCCGTTCTCCATCGGGACGTTGAAATCAGTGCGGACGAGAACCCGCTTCCCGGCGACATCGCCGAGATCTTCGAGAACCGGAATGGTCATGCGGGAGTTACTTGCGCTTGGCGGCGACTTTGCCACCGGCGAACAGGGTGGTGTCGACGAGGCGGTTCGAGTAGCCCCACTCGTTGTCGTACCACGAGAGCACCTTGACCATCTTGCCGATGGTCGCCGTCAGGCCGGCGTCGAAGATCGACGAGTGCGGGTCACCCTGAATGTCACTCGACACGATCGGATCCTCGGTGTACCGCAAAATGCCCTTGAGCGGTCCGCTCGACGCGGCCTTCTTGAACGCGGCGTTTATCTCGGCAACCGACGCCTGAGTCTTCAAGTTGGCGGTGAAGTCGACGATCGAACCGGTCGGTACGGGCACTCGCAAGGACGTGCCGTCGAGCTTGCCCTTCATCGCGGGGAGCACCAGGCTGGTGGCGCGGGCTGCACCGGTGCCGGTGGGCACGATGTTGATCGCCGCGCCGCGGGCCCGACGCATGTCGCTGTGCGGCCCGTCGACGAGCTGCTGATCGCCGGTGTAGGCGTGCACGGTCTGCATCAGGCCCTGCTCGACGCCGAACGCGTCGTCGGGCACCTTGACGACCGGCACGAAGCAGGTTGTGGTGCACGAGGCGTTCGAGATGACCTTCTGGGTCTTGAAGTCGAAGTCCTTGTGGTTCACGCCGTAGACGAACGTCGCATCGGCGGCGTTGCAGGGGGCCGACACGATGACCAGCGGCGCTCCACCCTCGAGGTGGTACGCCGCGGTGTCGCGCTTGGTGAAGAACCCAGTCGACTCGATGACCACGTCGACGCCCATCTCGCCCCATGGCAGGTTCTTCGGGTCGCGCTCCGAGAACACCTTGATCACATCGTCGCCGACGGAGATGCCGTCCTTGTGCGACTTGACGGTGTATGGAAGCACGCCGAGCACGGAGTCGTACTTCAGAAGGTGGGCCAGGGCTTCCGGGCTGGTGAGGTCGTTGACGGCAACGATCTCGAGGTCTGCGCCCTGGGCGAGTGCGGCGCGGAAGTAGTTGCGGCCAATACGGCCGAAGCCGTTAATACCAATACGGGTGGTCACGTTTTCAGTCTCCTTGGTGCTCTTGCAAGCACGACTAGTTGAGCAGGCGTTCAAGCCAACTAACAGATCCCGCACGCCATTGGGCAGAGATGATTAACAGATCGGAGGGCGACCAGCCACA
This sequence comes from Actinomycetes bacterium, assembly GCA_031398525.1. Lineage (GTDB taxonomy): Bacteria > Actinomycetota > Acidimicrobiia > Acidimicrobiales > Ilumatobacteraceae > JANMJD01. Next base: position 7,053 of record JANNNL010000127.1, read on the forward strand.
TTGCTGAAGGCTAACCGCCTTCCGTGATCTATCTTACGTTTAACTGGGTCTGCCCCCGCAAGTGCGGGGGCAGACCGTCCACGATTCGAGCCGAACGGCACGATATGTGCGCTTTGTTACAGCCGTGTGGACGCCGTCCTGCAGCGGAACAGCCTTTAGAGCGTGATGAGGCCGGTCGCGTTCTTGCGGGCGGCGTCGAAACGCTTGGCGACGTCGGCCCAGTTCACGATGTTCCAGAACGCCTTGACGTAGTCGGCCTTGACGTTGACGTAGTCCAGGTAGAAGGCGTGCTCCCACATGTCCAGCATCAGCAGCGGGGTGGTGCCGAGTGCGACGTTGCCCTGCTGGTCGTAGAGCTGCTCGATGACGAGGTTGCCGCCGATGGGCTCGT
>JANNNL010000185.1:0-9549 GCA_031398525.1 Actinomycetes bacterium
ATCGACAGCAGGTTCATGATTACGGCCTTCAGCGGTACGAGCAGGCTGCGGAAGACGACCATCAGCAGCACGAACGAGAGCAGCAAGACGGCAGAGATGAAGATCGGCAAGCGCCCGCCGAGTGAATCGGAGAGGTCGATCGAACTGGCCGTGAAGCCGCCCACCAACACCAAGGAATTCGACGCGCTGCTGACCGGCGGCAAGACCTCGGCGCGCAGCCGATCGACAAGTTGAGCCGTTTCCTCCGACTGGGGAGAGCTGCTCGGAATGACCCGCCAGATGACGGTCGATGGGCCAACTTGGATGGCCGGTGAGGCAAAAGCGACACCTGGAGTCTGCTGCAGCGTGGTGGTCAGCCCACCGAGTTGTTGGCTGACGGTGCCCTGGGCGAGGGCGGTGGCGAACTCTGGGTCGAGATTGCCCACGGCGAGGAGTAGTGGTCCGCTGTATCCAGGGCCGAACCCATCGGCGACCACGTCGTAGGCGCGTCTCGCGGTCTGCGCTTCGGACCTGTTGCCGTGGTCGGAGAACCCGAGCCGCAGGGAGAATACCGGCAGCCCGAGCAGCACCAAGGCGCCACCACCGGCAACGAACGCCGACCACGGATGACGCTGCAGCAAGCGACTCCACCGATACCACCCGGACTGTTCACGGGGCTTGGGTGGCCGGTGATGGATTGGCGTGCGCAGCGGCTTGATTACCAGGCTGAGCAGAGTGATCGCCACCGCCACGAGTAGCCCGACGCCGACCAATCGCGCATCGTGGAGCACGACGACGCCGAACAACGAGATCACCGCGAACGCGATCAGCCCGATCAATGCGGCGCGCGTCGTCTGGTCGATCTTCTTGCCGGTGAAACCGAGCAGTGCGGGGAGTAGGGTCAGGGAGGCGGCGACCATCACGGCGACACTCAACGAGCCGGCGATCGCCAGGCCGTAGACGAATTTGAGCCCCATCAAGAACATGCCGAGCAGCGAGATGACCACGGTGATTCCGGCGAACAACACCGCCCGCCCGGCTGAATCGATGGCCACGACCGTGGCCCGTTCGGGGTCTCCGTGCAAATGAAGCTGCTCGCGGTACCGGGTGACGATGAACAGGGCGTAGTCGATGCCGACGCCGAGGCCGATCATCCCGCCGATCTGCAGCGAGAAGTCGGGCATCACCATCGCGTGGCTGCCCACGGTGATCAGCCCGACCCCGCCGACCAGGCCGAGAATCGCCGTGCCCACCGAGAGGCCCATCGCGAGTACCGAGCCGAAGGCAATCACCAGGATGACCACCGCGGCGAGAATGCCGATCAGCTCTGATTCGGGTAACTCGAAGGTGACGAACGGATCGCCGCCGAACTCGACGATCAGCGCCTTCTCTGTCGCCGGATTCGTGGCGGCGACATCGCGGCCGATCGAGTAGATCCGCGTGGCGAGAGCCGCGATTTCGGCCTCGCTCCCATTGGGAAAGGCGAGGGTCGCGATCGCGGTTGTTCCGTCGGCATTGATCAGGCCGCGGGAGTTGGCTTCGTACGGGCTATCGAGCGCGACCGTCGGAACCTCCTTGCGAACCGAGCCGAACAGCGCTTCCATCACCGCCTTCACCTCGGTGTTCGCCACCCCGTCAGCCACGCCGGCCGCGGTGCGGAACACGATCTGACCGTCGATCGTGTCGCCGGTGCCCGGTGCCGCCGCGTTGAGCAGCTCGACGACCTGGCGTGATTCGGAGTCGGGCAGGCTGAATTCGGTGCGGAAGGCATCGCCACCGAGTGCGCCCTGGGCAATCACGGTCACACCGATGACCGCCAACACCCACATGGCGAGCACCCGGCGGCGCCGGCGGAAACAGAACAGGGCAAGACGAGCGAGCATCAGGGTCCTCGGGACAGGTGGTGCAACGGATGGCTCTCACGAACCTACGGCTGACCGTCGGAGGTCGGGGATGGTGGCTGTCTGAATTTGGTCACACCATTGCGCGTTGAACTCGGTACGGTCGCGAGCCGGATGCATGACGACTTAATCCCGTTCGGCTGGACCGATCACTTCGAGGCGGCACTGGCGCGGGCCGCGGTGGCCGGGATGGGCGATGGAGCGGTCGGTCGGGTCAGTCGACTCGACCGCGGGTGGAGCACGATCATGCTGGGTCCGATCGACGGAGTCGATGCGACGGTCCGGGTGCGCAACATCGGTGTCGACGTCGCCGTTGGCGACTGGGTCGTGGTCTCGGCCGACGACGAACGGGTAGAGCAGGTCATCGAGCGGGCGAGCGCGTTCGTTCGCCGGGCGTCGTTTGCCGGGTCGTTCGCCGAAGCTCACACGATCGCCGCCAACATCGACGTGGTGCTCCTGCTCCATGCGTTGACGTCGCTCCCGAACCCGCGCCGATTGGAGCGGGAGTTGGTGCTGGCGTTCGACAGTGGGGCGACACCAGTGATCGTGCTGACCAAGCGCGACGTGGTCGACGACCCCGATTCGATCGCTCGGGCGGTCGCCGCCACCGCGCTCGGGGTGCCCGTGCACGTGATCAGCAGTCGGTCGGGTGAGGGTTTGGCCGAACTGCGGGCGATGGCCAATGGTTACCGCACGGTGGCGGTGTTGGGCGCAAGCGGGGTTGGCAAATCGACGCTGGTCAATGCCCTGGTCGGGTCGGAGCTTCTGCGCACCGGCGTGGTGCGCGAGGGCGATCAACGGGGCCGCCACACCACTGTCGCATCTGAACTGGTGGTGCTCGCAGCCCACGACGATGCAGAGCGGTCGTCGGGTGGATGGTTGCTCGACACCCCGGGTCTACGTGCCGTCAGTCTCTGGTCGAGCGGGCGAGGCATTGAGCGGGCGTTCGCCGACGTGTTCGATGTGATGGACGACTGCCGGTTCCGGGATTGCAAACATGAGGGCGAACCCGGCTGCGCAGTGCAAGTGGCAATCGACGGCGGTCGCCTCGACCCCGAGCGGTTGGCGAGCATGAAACGACTGGTGGCCGAGGAAGCTGCACTTGAAGATGAGCAGCGAGAGAAGGTGCGCTCGTCGGACCGCCGGGGCGTTAGACGTCCGACTCGTCGCTGAACGGGGGCGGTCGGTCGGCCTGTGGTCGCTCGCCCGGAGCGGGCGGCGGCAGCGAGACCCGCCGCTGGCGGGTGGTGAGCAACGTCATGGCCACGGCCGCAAGGCCGCTGAGCACGCTGAGGAGGGCCAGTCCACGGCGAAGTGCGCTGCGGGCTCGTGGTGACGAGGAGGCCGGCTCGCCAACCGACGCGGTGGCGAGGAGTCCGTCGACGGTGATCCGTTTGGTCAGTACCAGGTGTTCGCCGGTCTTCGTGTTGACCGAGTGAGCGGCACCGTCGTCGATCCAGTCGGCGGGAATCTTGACGCCTTCGGCATTCGGTGAGACGAGGCGCTCGCCGGCCCCGACGGTCAGCTTCACGAATGGTTGAGCCGAGGCCTGCGAGAGATCGTTTGCGGCGATGTCGCGACGGAAAGCGATCATGCGCTCGTCGAGCGCTTCAGCCACGTTGTGTCGGTCCGCGGCGGCGACGTATCGATCAAGTCCCAACCCGCCGATACCGGAGACTGCGGTGACGGCCAACCCCACCACGATGGCCCGTCGCCCCCTGCGCTGCACGGACGCAACTCTACGCGCGTGTGCCAGCGCAGCACGGTTTCACAGAAGTGGAGATCCTCACGAGGGTTCGAACTGCATGGTCACCTGGCCGGTCAGCGCGACATCGGGGAGGAAAGCGCCGATCAGCGGGACGTTGGTGTGGTCGACGAACCTCACCGTGACCGTGATGGCCTTGCCGCTGGTGGAGGTCGCGACCGTCACCGGGGCAACACCCGCCCCGGCTCGGCCGGCGGCCACTGCGGCCGAGTTTGGTGATGCCGACACGGCGGCGGCCCGGGCTCCCTCGCGGGCGGCGTGAATGACGGCCACCTGGCCGCGGACGATGACCACGACCTGCACGATGGCGAGCAGGAAGATGGCGATGATCGGCATCGCCAAGGCCAACTCCACCGTCGCCTGGCCGCGATCGACGTGCCGCGATCCGCGAGGTCGCCGTCGGCCGCGCGATCGGTTGGCGCCTCGATCGTTGCATCGGCCATTGCGCCGGCGCTGAACCCGGGCCGCCATCGTCAGCCGACTCGGCTAGTGATCGAGTCGATGACCCGATCGAGCAGGCGGCCGATCTTGCCCGCTCCGCCGCCGCCGGTCGCCCACGCCACCAGTAGCAGAGCGACGAGCGCCGCGCCCAGCAGTACCAGGGCGTACTCGGCGGTTGCCTGCCCGCGATCGTCTCGACTGAGCAGCCATGCGTGTACCTGAATCAACATTTTCGACATTGCAACCTCCGTGTGTGCCGGGCCTGGCCCGCTCGGTGATGAGGTCGCAGATCATCAGAACGGACTCTGACGCAGCGACGAGAAGGCCCCGGCCAACAGCGGGACGATGGTGATGATGGCGAACGAGGGCAACGTGCAGCACACGAGGGGGAAGCACAGCCGGATGGGGAGTTGGCGCGCGGCGATGTCGGCCCGCTGTCGGCGTTGGCGCGTGGCCTCATCGTGCAGTCGCACGAGCAGCGGACCCAGCGGATCGCCGTATATTTCGGCACGAGCAATCGTGTCGACGAGCAATCGTGCACTGTCCCCGATGTGAATCGTGAGTATGTCCAACGCATCGGTCAGCCGGACGCCAACGCTGAGCTGGGCGACAATCTGATCGAGAGCGTGCGCTAGGGCCGGAGGTGGTCGACGAGCGACGGCATGAATTGCATGGGCGGGCGAACAACCGGCGTCGATGAGCACGACGAGCGACTCGATCAACTCGGGCATCGACTGGACTCGTGTCCGTCGGAGGAGTTTCTCTGCGGCCAACCGCCGCCATCGCCTCGCCAGCGCCGAGACGACCGCGATCGCAAGGCTCATCACCGGACCGAATAGGAGCACGCCGGCGGCCACAGCAACTCCAATGATGATCCAACGCCGAGTCGGTGGAGCGGCGGTCCTGCCGTCGGGAGATAGCGGTGGGGTTGGTGCCGGGCTTGGTCGGCGGGTACTCGGTCCCCGAGGACGCAATACGAAAAGAACGGTGAACGCTACGAGGAGCCCGGTGGTGACCGTCATGGATGGCTCACGACGCGGTGCATCCACGCATACCCCGCCAGGTTGAGGGCGACGCCAACCGCGAGACAGACCAGGCCTGGGATGGTACCGAGGAGGAAGTGGCGGACCCGGGCGTCGCTGGCGACCGACCATCCGGCAAAGAGCGGGGCAATCGCGCTGAGCAACTGCGCTGAAATCCGGGCCTGGGCCGCCTGCACGTCGCGTTCACTGCGCATCACCTCACGTTCGTGAATGGTCGCCGCGGCCCGGTCGAGACTGGCCGCCGTCTGGCCACCGTGGTCGGTGAGATGGGCGATGGTGGCCAACGCGAGTCGGTCGTCTGCGCTGCTCAGCGGGTGGGCCTCGTGGTCGAGTGGGCCGACGGTTCGCCAACCGATTCGTCGCTGATCGACGACCTGCGTCAGGGCCGTGAGGCTCGGCTCCGCTCGGGCGGCAATCTCCATCGCCCGGTCGAGCGCAGCGCCCGACCTGATTTCGCGAGCCATTAACCGCAATGCGATCGGCCACCGTGACGGGCCTGATCGGCGCCGAACCCGAGCGAGCAGGCGGTCGAGGCGAGCTCCGAGCGCATGAGTACCCCGTGGACGATCGGCGGGCGAACCGGACACTGGCAACCGACTTGCGCCGCGTCCAAACCGACTCAACGCGGCGATGATGAACGCTGCAGCAAGGATTGCCAGCGCGGTGTACGCGGGTCTCATCGGCGAGCTCGTTGGCAGATGGCGACGACCAGGTCGTCACGCGCCAGGGTCCGTGTGCGCGGTTGGTCGGTAGTCGGTGACACCTCGACGATCTCGCTGATTACCCGGCAGCCGTCGGGGCGTCGTACCAGGTGGATAACGACGTCGATGGCGTGATCGACCCGTTCGCGCACCGCAGCGAGCGGCACATCGTGGGCGGCACCGACGACCATGAAGTCGAGCCGGCGCAGCGCATCCGCGGCGCTGTTGGCATGACAGGTCGACAGTGATCCGTCGTGACCGGTGCTCAACGCCTCGATCATGTCGAGCGCCTCGTCGCCCCGAACTTCGCCGATGATCAACCGGTCGGGTCGCAGGCGGAGTGCGGCGCGCAGCAGATCACGCATCGACACGGCGCCGAGTCCCTCCGCAGTGGCCGGGCGCGCTTCCAGCCGTACGACGTTGGACGAGCCGATGCGAAGTTCGGCGGTGTCTTCGATGGTGACGATCCGCTCGTCGGCGGGAATCAGGCGACTCAGCGAGTTGAGCAGCGTGGTCTTGCCGGTCGAGGTGGCCCCCGACACGACGATGTTGCACCGTTGGGAGATGATCGCGGTGATCAACTCGACGACCGCCGCCGAGGCCATCGCCGCGAGCGGCACGTGGTTGGCCCGAAACCGGCGGATTGTCAGGCACGTTCCGTCGACGGCCAACGGTCCGAGGACGGCGGCGAGCCGCGAACCGTCGGCTAGGCGGGCGTCGACCACCGGGCTCGTGCGATCAAGGCGCAGCCCGAGCGGGGTGAGAATCCGCTCGATGACCATGCCGACGACGCCAGGTTCGATCGAGCCGACCCATTCCGTTCGGCCATGGCGCGCCACCCACAGCTGCGAGCCGGCGTTGATCATCACGTCCTCGACGGTCGGGTCGGTGAGCAATGGTTCGAGGGGCCCGAGCCCGGTGATCTCGGCGAGTACCAGGTCGGTGACGTGCCGACGTTCGGTCGAACCGGCCAGGGGCAGCAGGTCGTCGAGATCGTCGGCGACTAATCCGGCGACCGTTGACGGGGCCGCGCCACCGCGGCCGAGGAGTCGTCGACGTATTTCGTCGACGAGGTCCTCAGGCGGCGCGAGCGACATCGTGCAGTGACCTGCGCAGGCGGACCGGGAGTCGAGCGGCGAGGAGCCCGGCGTCGACCGCTCGGGCGATCGACGCGTCGAGCGGACCCTCGGCGACAACGTCGACTCCCACCGCCCGGGTGACGTCCAGCGAGCTGAGGGCCCGCCCCGGTTCCTTGACGTGGACCACGCCGGTTGGCCGGGCCGCGGCCCGGCTGGCCCGACGTACGGCCAGGTAGCACGCCCGAACGACGAGGAGTGAGTGATCGGCGACGACTGCCAGCTCGGGTGGCGGAAGTGCTCCGCCGTCGATGATGATGTCGCGTTCGTCGGTGGTGAGAAATCCGGCCAGGGCCTGCCACCGTTCGACCGAACCGATCGCTTTGCCGCTGCCGACCGGAAGTAGATCGACCTCTTCGGCGACCTCGACGGTCAGCCGACTCAGCCGCTCAACCCCGACATCGGGGGCGGCGGCCAACCAGTCGGCGACCCCGGGGCGGTCGGGTTCGGCGAGACCGAACACCGACGGCAAGTCTCCGGCGAGATCAACGGCGAGGACGCGGTTGGGCCCGCGGGCTCCGAGCATCAACGCGAGTGACGCGGTGACGACGGATGTACCACTGCCGCCTTTCGGCGACCAACAGATCACGAACATGGACCACCCCCAAGATGGGTTTGGCGGATACGACTGGGGGAAGTCGCCGCTGAACATATCGGCCGGTGCCGGTTCGCGCAACCAATCGTGTGTAAGATCTACACATGCCGATGGAACGTCTGCAGATTCTGGTGACCGGCGAGCAGCGAGAGTGGCTCGAAGCCGAGTCCGAACGACAGAACCAACCCCTCACAGCCGTCATCCGGGCGGCGATCGACGCGGCTCGGGGGGTCCGACCCGAGCCGCGTCGGCTGGCAGCCGTCGAGAGCCTGCTCGGGCGATTTCCCGGTCCCGAGATGCCACCGCCAGCCTCGATCGAATCCCGTCGAAGGCCAACTTCATGACTGTCTTCATCGATGCAACGGTCATCGTCGCCGCGCTCACGGGCGGGTCACATCACGAGTCGTGCCGGCGTTTGTTGTTCGAAGTCGCCGCCGGTCAGATAGCGGCAACATCCTCGACCCGCATGATCGAGGATGTCTGGCTGATGGAATGTGGCCCGATGCGCTCGTTGCCACCCGGGAGTGCGGCGGATGCCTTCGAGATCTTCCCCGAAATCATCAGCATCGACGAATGGATCATGCAATCGGCCTTCACCCTGGCGGCCGCCCATCTTGGTGACGCTGAAGTCGGCCCAACGCACCTCATCCACGCCGCCACATGCCGGGCTTACCGACTCGACTCGATCGTCAGCGCCGACGCGGCGTTCGACCGCTTCGGCTGGCTCCGGCGCCTCGAACCCGATGGGGCGGGAGTCGAAGAATTGTCGATCGAGTCACCGAGGTCAGCCCGCCGAGGTCAGCTCGCCGCGGATCAGGTGGCTAGCCAGGCGCTGAGCAGCTTGGCCGACATGTCGTAGGCGGCGGCCGAACTGGGCTCCATGATGCTCGCCAGGGTGATCGCCGTCGCCGAATAGAACGCGCCGTCGTGTTCGACCATCAGGCCGTTGCCCCAGGCCAGCGCCATTGGAAACTCGGCGGATGTGTATGAGTCCACGATATTCTGAGTCTTGACCGCTTCGGCGAGCGCGGCTCCGTCCAACAGGTCGTACTTCTGGAACTTGGCGATGCCGATGCCATCGTCGCTGGTTGCCTCGCAGTCGCCCTCACCCGGGTCGGACAACTCGGTCAGCTTGGTCAACGGCTCGCCGACGATTCCCGAGAGCACCTCGAGCGACGGCACCGTCTCGCAGATCTTCATCACTTCGAGGCCGAGTTCGGCGACGACCGACGCCACCGCGATGGTTTCGATGGGGATGGCCGCCGCATCAGCAGGGGTCGCCGGGTCAGGCGTGGCGGTTGGCGATGAAGCGATCTCGGCGTCGACCGAGGCGGTCGCGGTCGAGGTCGCGCTCGGCGAAGCGTCGCTACTCGATCCGCACGCAGCGAGTGAGGCAACGATGATCGCCCCGAGGGACAGGTATCGAGATGGGAGGGAGGTGAGGTGCATGGAAATCCGATCGTGGAGATTGGTGGAATGAGGAGCAGCGATGCGAACGGCGTTCAGTTGCCGGGTTGGGTGACGACTTCAACGACGTCGGCCTCACAGTTCGCGGTGACCCAGGCGAGCATCGCGTCGGCCGACGCCACGTAGTCCGAGTCGGCGAGCATCTCGACGACGGCCGCGCTCGCAGCCGCCGGGTCGGCGGCCACCCCGTAGGGCTGTGTTGCACAACGTCTCGACGGTCAGGCCACCGCCGAGGTCGGCGGTGCCGCACCGCTCGTCGAACACACCGTCCTCATCGAGGTCGTCGACAGGATCGACCAGGTCAGCACCGGTTTCTGCTGGTTCTGTGACCTTGAAAGCGGTTTTCTCGGCGGCTTCCTCCGCGGCGTCAGGTTCGGTCGCCACAGGTTCGGCGGCTGGCTCGGTGATCGGCACCGCCAAGGTGGTCCGAGCGACCGGAGTCGTCGGTGTGGCCGCAACCGTTGTGGCGAGAACTGCCGGATCGGCGGACTGCTCAGCGGTGACGGCCGAGGTGCTGATGC
>JANNNL010000267.1:0-6779 GCA_031398525.1 Actinomycetes bacterium
CGATCGCCGAGATCAACTCCTCGCGGGTGACGGTCTTGGTGACGTACCCGCGTGCCCCGGCGCGGATCACGCCGATCACATCCTCCGCGGCATCGGAGACCGACAGAGCCAGGAACCGGACGTGCGGCACGACCTCGCGCAGCGCGTCGAGAATCGCCCGGCCGCCGCCGTTGGGCAGGTGGACGTCGAGGAGCACCACCTCGGGATTGGCGGAAGGAATGCCAGCGATCGCGTCCTCCACCGTCCCGGCGTCGCCAACCAGCTCGACGGCATCGCCCAGTTCCGCGCGGACCCCGGCGCGGAATAATGCGTGGTCGTCGACGACGTAGACGCGAGTCAGTCTGACGGCGTCGGTCACGGGGTCCTCCGGGGCATCCGCAGCTCCCACTCGGTGCCTTCGCCGAGCGCAGTCTCGACTCGGGCGGTACCCCCGCTGCGAGCGAGCCGGGCGCGGATCGAATCGCTGACTCCGCGGTGCTCATCCTCAATGACCCGGGGGTCGAAGCCACAGCCGGTATCGCGGACGAAGGCGATGAGCGCATCGCTGGCCACCTCGATGTAGACCGCCACGGATTCGACCTTGGCGTGGCGGGCGGCATTCACGGTTGCCTCGCGGGCTGCGCCGACCAGAGCCTCGGCTGCGTCGTCCATCGGTGCGTCGCCGACCGCGACGAGTTCGATAGCGATCTCGTGGTCGAGTTCAACCTGGGCGGTCATCGCGGCGAATGCCCCGCCGACGGTCGCATGGCCCGACGAGGCCTGCTGGCCGTAGAGCCACGAGCGCAACTCGCGTTCCTGGCGGCGGGCGAGCATGATCATCCGGCGCGAATCTCCGGTCGAACGCTGCATCAATGCCAACGTCTGCAGGACGGAATCATGCAGGTGAGCAGCCATTTCCGATCGTTCCTCCGAGCGGATGCGGTCGCGCTGCTCCTCGCGCAACCGCTCGAACAACTGCCACAACACCGGCCCACCGACGACGACCAGACCGACGACACTGAGGCCGATGGCCGCAGCGGCGCGGGGGAGAGCGCTCAGTCCGCCGCGGTCCGAGGCGAGCACGGCGACGCCGCCGATCGCCATCAGCACTCCGATGACGACCCGGACGGGCGAGATGCGTCCGCTGGCCAGTCGTTCGAGTGGATCGGCCGGGCGTTCACCGGGCGAACTCGATCCGCCGCCCGACCACAGCGCTGCGGCGCCAAGCCCGAGGCCGACGACCGGGATCATCACCGCGTCCCCTGGCCATGCCCCGATTCGCCGAACGACCAGCAGCGCAGCGACGCTGCCCAGCCCCAGAGCGATCGAGCGCTGGGTTGCCAGCCCGGGGCTCGGCGGTGCCGGTCGGGGAGAGGGCGAAGGCTCCAGTGACAAAGCCCAGGCCACCAGGTACAACGCAATGCCCAACCCGGCGGCGAACGAGAGCACGATCAACAGCAGCCGCACGATCGTCGAGTCGAGCGAATGGCGCGCCGCCAGCCCGCCGGCCACACCGCCCACGACACGGTCGGTCGAGCTGCGTTCAAACCGCAACCGTCCGATCGAGCGCGCGCCGCGGGTCAACATCACGTCGCAGATCGTCTCACGGCTCACCGCCCAGCGCCATCAGGGATCACCCTGGCCCAACCCTTGATCGTCGTGTTACCTCGTATTACCCCTCGGGTGTAACGCGCCGGGCAACACGGGGTAGCACGTGGCCTGGTCTGAATCGGACGTCCGTCTGTCAGGGGTGGCTCAGGGTTGAACCAGGGGGATACCCGATGGTGCGATTGTGCCGTCGTCCGTACGGTGCGATGCATGATGAGCGAAGCGAATGCCGACCGACCGAGCGCCAGCGAATCGGGTGGCGATGGGGTCCGGGGGCGCAGCCCCCGTGAAGAACGGAGCGAAGCGAATGCTGACCGACCGAGCGCCAGCGAATCGGGTGGCGATGGGGTCCGGGGGCGCAGCCCCCGTGCAGGAAGAAGTGATGTGACCGACGGCGTCGCCGAGTTCGCCGAACCCGAGTCGACCGAGAGCTTCGACGATTTCGCCGGCTCGCCGTTTGATGCCGAATCCCCCGCGGCATCGGACGGCGGGACCGTACCCCCAGTGGGGGCGACCCGGTGGTACCGCAGCGAGGAGCGGGTGATCTCGGGGGTCGCCGGAGGTTTGGCTGAGTCGACCGCGCTTGACCCGGTGCTGGTCAGATTGGGTTTTGTTGGCTTGACCCTGCTTGACGGGTTCGGGATATTCGCCTACGTCGCAGCTTTTCTGATGATGTCGAGGAGTCGGGGCGCCCCGGTCCGGCGCGGGCCAGTACTCAGCGCCGGATTGGTGGTCCTCGGGATTGGAGCGATCTCGTTGACCATGCGGCTGTGGGGTGGTGACCCTGGCTCTGGCGTCTTCATCCTCGCCCTGATCGGCGTCGCCGCCTCCCTGTGGCACCCACGACGCCGAGGCCAGGCTCCACCGAGCACCGGTTTGGGTGCGTCCACCTGGCCGACCGGTTGGGCCCCGCCCGATCCGTCGTCGGCCCCCCAGGCCAGTCGACCGATCGTGATGCTGCCGCAGTGGGTGCCCCGCGAACGGCGGCCGAAGCGACCCCGCAGTCCGCTCGGCCGGATTGCTCTCGCGGCCGCCTTGGCCGCCATCGCCATCGGTGCCAGCGCCGGGGGTGGGACGCCGCGATCAATGAAGATTGCCTTCACCGTCGCCGCAATCGTCTGCGGAGTTGGGCTGTTGGTCGGAGCGTTCATCGGCCGGGCCCGCTGGTTGATCATCCCCGGCCTGCTCGCCACGGGTGGGGCGGTGATGTCCCAGGCGGTTGAGGGCCTCGGCGTGCACTTCAGCGTCGCAGGGAGGAACGACGACTACCGGATCATCGAAGACACGTCACAACTGCGTGACGTCAACATCGGCTCAGGGTCCCACCACGTTGATATCTACAAGCTCACCGAGGATGGGTCACTGACCGCCAAGGTGGGGGTCGGCGGACTGTACGTCGGGGTACCCGCCAAGGCACGGGTGACATTGACCTCCCGGGTCGGGATCGGGAGTATCTCCACCCCGCTATCGGGCGACGATGGCTATCGCCGAACCGTCAGGCAAACCTTCGGCCCCGAGGGTGGTCCGAGGATTCAGCTCGATCTCACGGCCGGGATCGGCTCGATCGATGTCTTCACCATTGCCTCGGAGGAGCCGTTTCAGCCGGTCGACCCGCCGGGGATCGAGAGCCCCCCGGTCATGACGGACGGCGAAATCCTGCCGCTGCCGGTGTTGCCGCCCGGGGTCGCCGAGATCGACGAGCAGGGCGGGCTCATCTACGAGACCGGCGCGTACCAGTATCCCGACGGGTCGCTCAGCCTTCCCGACGGCACCACGATCGAGGCCGATCGCACGCTGCGCCTGGGTCCAGGAGCGACCGTGCGGGCCGACGGGCGGGTGCAACTCGACGACGGCACTGTCATCACGCCGACTGAAGGCATTGTGCAACTCCCCGACGGCAGCGTCGTGCTCATCCGGCCGCCGACCGAATCCCGACCACCGGGTGCACCGCCGGTCATCACGATCGCGCCGGTGGTCACTGTGATCCCGATCCAGACGGCACCACCTGATCCCGGTGAGTCGCAGCCGTTGAACACGGTCTCCCCGGTGACGATCGCCGCTGGAAGTACGCCGTGACGCGGCATCGGTTCGACGGTTTCTCCTTCGCCGCGGGGGTGATCGTCGCGCTGATCGGTCTGCTCGGCGGCACCGGCCGGTTGGGTGAGGCGTTGAATCGCCCGGAAAAGTTGCTCCCGGTGGTGTTCGGGCTGTTGGCCCTGCTCCTGGTGGCATCGGTGGCCTTTACCCAACGCACAACCGCACGAGGAGACGGCCCACCGAGCATCTGACCGGCGATACTGGGGGTGATGGCCAACGAGCGCTCAATACCTCCGGTTGGGCGCCCGATCAGTGCGGTCCCCTATCTGCCCGGACTCGATGGAGTCCGGGCGCTCGCCGTGATGGCGGTGATCCTGTATCACGCCGATCCGACGGGTCCGATTTCCGGCGGGTTCCTCGGGGTCGAAGTGTTCTTCGTCATCTCGGGCTACCTGATCACCCTGTTGCTACTCGCCGAACACGAGCGCACCGGACGGATCAGCGTCACCGCGTTCTACGGCCGCCGAGCCCGACGATTGCTCCCGGCCCTGATGGTGCTGTTGGCCGCGGTGGCCACGCTCTACTCGGTCCTGCCGTACCTGCGGTCGTCGTTGGCCAGGGAGCGGGCCGGGCTGTTCTGGGGCTTTTTCTACGGGTCGAACTGGTACCAAATCCATATTGGCCAGTCGTACTTCGATTCCACGGCCCGCCCGCCGTTGCTGCGTCACCTGTGGTCGTTGGCCGTCGAGGAGCAGTTCTACATCGTGTGGCCGCTGCTCATGGTCGTCGTGATGAAGGTGTTCCGTCGCCGCCTCCCGCAGATCGGCATGGCGTTTCTGGTGCTCGCCCTGGCATCAGCAGTGTTGATGGCCGTGTTGTACGACTCGTCGAACCCGAACCGGGTGTATCTGGGCACCGACACCCGGGCCGCCGGTCTGCTACTTGGTGCGGCGATGGCGATGTTCTGGCGGCCGTATGCCCTGGCCCGGGGTCGTCTCGGCAACCGGGGCCGCATCGTCAGTATCGCCGGCATCGTCGGCTCCGTGATCTTGTTCTTCACCCACACCACCTTTCAAGACGTGGTGTACACCGACGCCCAAGTCAAGGGCTACGACATCCTGTACCTCGGGGGCTTCCTGCTCGTCGGGTTGGCCACGATGATGGTCATCGCCTCGGCGACCCACATGAAGTCGTTCTACGGCCAAAAAATCCTGGGGTTCAAGCCGCTCGCTTGGCTGGGTACGCGCTCATACGGGTTGTATCTGTGGCACTGGCCAATCTTCCAGCTGACCAGGCCCGGAGCGGTCGACGAAGGCGGTGATATCGACTGGCCGTTCTCGGTGCTGATGGTCGTCCGCCTCGGACTGACATTCGCGCTCACCGAGCTGTCGTATCGCCTGATCGAGACCCCGATTCGCAAACGAACCGTGAAGAAGTGGCTTCGGACGTTCTTCACCGACCGCTCGCCGAAGATGGTCTTCCGCCGTCGCCGGTGGGGAGTCGGCATGGCCGTTGCTTCAGTCTTCTCGCTGTTTGTCGGGCTCAGTGTGGCCACCGCCCAGGACCAGCCGACCGACATCGAGGCGAGCCTGGCGGCCGGCGCCGAAGTAGTGCAGGGGATCGACCAGATCATCGGCACGACGGCGGCGTCATCGGTCGAGCCGACAACGACCGCCCCGCCCCCCGAGACCACGCCAGGGGAAACCCTGCCGCCGACGACGCCTACGCCGACGGCTCCGCCCACGACGATTGCCAAGTTCCCGATCATCGCGCTCGGCGACTCGGTGATGCTCGGTGCCGCCCCCGCGCTGCGCGAGAACGGGGCGTGGGTCGATGCGGTGGTCGGCCGCCAGCTGATCAAGGGCATCGAGATCATGCAGCAATACGTTGCCGTCGGTTCGGTCGGCGACGTGGTCATCGTGCACTTGGGGAACAACGGCCCGACATCGGAAGAACGCTTCGACGAGTTGTTGAACCTGCTCGTCGAAGTTCCGCTGGTCATCATCCTGACCGTGAAGGTGCCAAAGCCGTGGGAAGCCGACAACAACACGTTCATCTTCAACATGCCCGCCAAGCACCCCAACGTGCGGTTGATCGACTGGAACGGTCTCAGCCAGACGTTTGAGAACGTCTTCTACTCCGACGGCATCCACCTGCGCCCCGAGGGTCAACTCATCTACACCCAACTGGTCATGGACACCATCGCAGCCAACAGCTGACTGACGCCGTAGCGCTCATTCGGCGCGACGCGGGCGCGAAACATACGCTGAGACCCATGACATCCCCCGTTCGTGTTGCAGTGACCGGCGCTGCCGGCCAAATCGGCTACAGCCTGCTCTTTCGTATCGCCTCCGGTGCGATGCTCGGCCCCGATACCCCGGTGATCCTTCAGCTCCTCGAAATCACCCCGGCGCTCGGCGCGCTCAACGGCGTGAAGATGGAACTCGACGACTGCGCCTTCCCGTTGCTTGCCGGTGTGGTCTGCACCGACGACGCCAATGTCGCCTTCGGCGACGCCGATGTGGCGATGCTCGTTGGCGCGATGCCGCGCAAGGCAGGTATGGAGCGCGCCGACTTGTTGTTGTCGGCCAACGGCGGCATCTTCAAGCCGCAGGGTCGGGCACTGTCGGCGTCGGCGAAGAAGGACGTCAAAATCCTCGTCGTCGGCAACCCGGCGAACACCAACGCCCTGATCGCCATGTCGAACGCCCCCGACCTCGACCCGGGCCGGTTCACCGCGATGACCCGCCTCGACCACAACCGCGCCGTCACCCAGATCGCCAACAAGCTCGGCAAGACGGTCAACGACGTGCGCCACATGACCATCTGGGGCAACCACTCGACCACCCAGTACCCCGACCTGTTCCACTGTGAGGTCGGCGGCAAGAACGCTTATGAAGCCGTCAACGACCACGCCTGGGTCGATGGCACGTTCATCCCGACGGTCGCCAAGCGCGGCGCAGCGATCATCGAGGCCCGCGGCGCATCGTCGGCCGCGTCGGCCGCCAATGCCGCGGTCGATCACATCCGCACGTGGTCGCTCGGCACCGCCGAGGGTGACTGGGTGTCGATGGCCATCCCGTCCGACGGCTCCTATGGCGTGCCGGAGGGAATCATCTCGTCGTTCCCTTGCACCTGCACCGACGGCACGTATT
>JANNNL010000269.1:0-7590 GCA_031398525.1 Actinomycetes bacterium
GGAGTTATGCGATCGCGTTGGACAGCCCGATGTGCCAGTCGCGGTGCGTTCTTCGGCGACGGCCGAAGACCAGCCCGATGCCAGTTTTGCCGGCCAGCAAGACACTTATCTGTGGATCCACGGCGAGGACGAGGTGATCAACCACGTCATCCGCTGCTGGGCGAGTTTGTATACCGACCGGGCCATTGCCTACCGGTATGACCAGGGCTATTCCAGCCAGGACGTGTCGATGGCCGTCGCAGTGCAGCAGATGGTCGAGGCCGAGGCCGCCGGGGTGGCATTTACCCTCGACCCGACCAACGGCGATCGCAGCAAGGTCGTCATCGACTCGGCGTTCGGGCTCGGCGAGACCGTGGTCTCGGGTAGCGTCACCCCCGACAACTTCGTGGTCGACAAGATCGTCTTCGAGATCGTCAAGCGGACGATCTCGGCCAAGGAAGAGGAGTGCATCGTCGCCGATGGCGGCGTCGTCCACCGGCCGCTGTCGGCCACGCGTTCGGTCGAGCCGAGCATCACCGACGCCAACGTCAAAGCCGTTGCTCGGCTGGCCCGCCAGGCCGAGAAGCAATTCGGCCGCCCGCAAGACATCGAGTGGGCGATCGTCGGCGACACCATTCATCTGCTCCAGTCGCGGCCCGAGACCGTGTGGAGCAACAAGCCCCGTCCGAGCGTCTCGACCGGCGTGCAGGCGGGCATCGGGGGCATCGTCAACATGCTGCTCAACCCAGTGCGGATTCGCGAAAAATCCGAATAAAACACGAATGCGTGAGCCTGGGCGGGCTGAGCGCCCGCCCCGCCTCACGCATTCGCGCCGTCGATCTACGAACACACATCATCAACCAGGGGAATGACATGACAGAGACTCGATTCGGTAGCCCGTTCGATCAGCCGACGCCCGAGGGAGCCGAGGGCTGGGAGGAGATGTACAGCTACTCGCTGATGTTCACCGAACAACGCAAAGCGTACGAAGACAACGTCTTCTGGTTCCGTGACTCCATCCACCTGCCGTCGGTGATGCCGCCGTGGGACATGACGCTCGTGCAGTGGGCGTTCGGTTCGCTTGGCGCGTACAACAGCCGCCACTACATGGTGCCGCCGGCCAAGGGCATCGATGTGCGCATCCTCAACGGTTGGATGTATCTCACCCCGGTCCCGGTGATGGATCCCGAGGAGATCGGGGCCCGCGTTCCCCACTTCATGGAGCGTGCCGGGTTCTACTTCGGCAACTGGAACGAGCTGGAAGACAAGTGGCTGGTCAAGGCGAAAGACCTCATCGCCCAGCTCGAGGCGATCTCGTTCGCCCCACTGCCCGACATGGTCGACCTCGAAGTCGTCACCTCGGCCGTGGGAAAATCGAACCTCTACGACCTGCAGCACTCGTACCACCAGCTGCTCGACGCCGCCCTGCTGCTGTGGCAATACCACTTCGAGTTCCTCAACCTCGGCTACGCCGCGTATCTCGACTACTTCATGTTCTGCAAGCAGGTCTTCCCGAACATCCCCGACTTGGCGATCGCCAAAATGGTCGCCGGTATCGAGGTCGACTTGTTTCGCCCCGATCAGGAGCTGCGCAAGCTGGCCCGTTCGGCCGTTGCCGCCGGGCTCGGCGACGCCGTGTGCGAAGGCACGGTCGATGCCGCGCTAGCCACGGTCAACGGCATGGAGGGCGGCGAGGCGTGGATCGCCGAGTACCACGCCGCCCAGTACCCGTGGTTCAACTACTCGAACGGCTCGGGTTTTTACCACACCGACGCGGTGTGGGCAGACCGTATCGACATCCCCTTCTCGTTCATGCGGGGCTACATCCGCAAGCTGCAGAACGGCGAGGAGATCGACACCCCGGTCGCCGAGATCGCCGCGGAGCGCGACCGGGTGGCGGCCGAGTATGCCGATCTGCTCGATGGTGACGATCTGGCCAACTTCCAGGGCAAACTCGGCCTCAGCCGCACCGTGTTCCACTACGTCGAGAACCACAACTTCTACGTTGAGCACTGGGGTCACTCGGTGATGTGGCGCAAGATGCGCGAGCTGTCGGCCGTGTTGTCGAAAGAAGGCTTCTGGGACGACGTCGACGACATCTTCATGCTCAAGAAGGAAGAAGTCACCGACGCGATCACCGACGCCACGTTCGCGTGGGGCGCGGGCGTCGAGCCGGCCGGGAAGTACCACTGGCCGCCGGTCGTCGCTCGTCGTCGCAAGATGCTAGAAGCGTGCCAGGCATGGGATGCGCCGCCGGCCCTGGGTGAGCCGCCGGAGGTCATTGCCGAGCCGTTCACCATCATGCTCTGGGGTATCACCTCTGAGTCGGTGCAGAAGTGGCTCGGCGGCATGTCCGACGATGGCGGCCTCAGTGGTTTCGCGGCGTCTCCCGGCGTTGCAGAAGGCATAGCCCGAGTGCTGACCAACGCCGATCAGGTGGCCGACATCCAAGATGGCGAGATCCTCGTCGCACCGTTGACCGCCCCGTCGTGGGCCCCGATCTTCCGTCGTATCGCGGGCACAGTCACCGACTCGGGCGGGATGATGAGCCATGCAGCCATCGTCTGTCGCGAGTACGGCCTGCCGGCAGTTACCGGCACCGCGTTTGCCACCAAGGCGATCAAGACCGGGATGCGAGTGCGGGTCGATGGCGACAACGGAGTTGTCACGATCCTCGAAGACTGAGTCTGGTTGGCGCGGGTGGTTGGCGGACTTCGGTTCGGCGGCTGCCCGCGCTACGTTGCACACGGGGAAGGGGCATGGCCAGTGGATCAACTGACGACGGTGACCAAGGCGCTGACGGTGCTCCAGGCGTTCAGCTACGACCAACCGGTGATCGGCGTCTCGGAGCTGGCTCGCAAGTTGGGCATGGGGAAGTCGAGCGTCCACCGGATCTTGTCGACCCTGCTTGAAGCCGGCTTTGTGCAGAAGACCCCCGACGATCGGTATCGATTGGGGCTGAAGCTCTACGAGCTCGGTCAGCAGGTCGTCTCGTCGATCGAGCTACGCGAGGTTGCCCACCCGGTCCTCGAACGCCTGCGGAATGACACCGGTGAAACGGTCCACCTCGCGGTGTTGGAAGGCACCGACGTGGTCTATGTCGATCGTTTCGAATCACCCTCGACGCTGCGCATGTTCTCCCGACTCGGCCGAAGAATGCCCGCCCACCAGACATCGTCGGGCAAGTGCATGCTGGCGTTCGGAGCACCGGCGTCGACGGAGGCAGTGCTCAAGGGCGGCTTGGAGCGCCGAGGCCCTCGGGGAATTACGACCAAGTCGACGTTCGTCGACGCGCTGCTCAAGGTGCGCGCCGACGGGTTTTGCGTCAGCATCGAGGAGGGCGAGGTCGGGGTGATGTCAATCGGTGCGCCGATCTTTGGTCACGACGGCGCATGCATCGCCGCGGTGTCGGCCGCTGGTCCGGTGATCCGGATGAAGCCCGAGCGCATGTCGGTTTACATCACCCAGGTCCGCCGTTGTGCCAAGGACATCAGCGAGGCGATGGGCTTCGGCCTGCGAACCACGCGTCGCCCGGCGAGCTAGCCCGGTTCCGCGTCAGGCGGCGTGACCACGTCGGCGATGTTCCAAGCGGGCCTCGGGGACCAACACTGCCGCCGAGACCAGCATCAAAGCGGCGGCGATGTAGGCCACGACGTGGAGTGAGAACCGCTCGATGACGACGAAGGCCAGCAGCGGGGCGAACAGCGCCCGCACCCCGGTGAAAAAGGTGTGCAAGCCCATGTAGTCGGCGACTCGTCCGGGTGGGGCGAACTTGGTCACCCACAGACTCCACATCAGGTCGCCTCCGGCGGTGGCGATGCCGAGCATCACCGCGCCGATGATCAACCCGATGTCACTCGATCCCGAGAAGAAGGCGGCGACGTAGAGGGCGAACAGCACGTTGACCGCGCTGCGGGCCGCGAAGAATGAGATCCGGTCGAACATCGACCCGAACACCGGCAGGAGTACGAGACGAACCACCGACGGGATCACCACCGTAAGCAGCACGATCTTGGTCGCGTTTGCTCGCACGCCGTACTTCTCGACTGCCAGATACTCAACTCGCAACGGCAGCAGCATCAGGTTGCCGAACCCCATCAACATCCAACTTCCAAGGGTGAGGCGAAGTTGACGGTCCTCGCCGAGCAGGTGGAAGTGGGGCCACGGCCGGTTGGCGCCGACGATCCGCGGTAACGATTCCGAGGGCATCTGGGCCTGGCACACTGCGGCGATCACTGATGCGACCGCGGCGATGATCACGATGGTGTGCCACGAGTCGGGGTTGCGTTTGAGGGCTGCACCCATCGCCAGCCCGGCGAGGGCGCCAACGGCCACCTTGAGCGACATGCCCCGGCCCACCCGCTTGCCGCGTTCGCCCGCCGGGAAGTTCCGTTCATAGGTGGCGACGGTCAGCGGCATCGCCAGGTTGATCGCCGCCACCGCGACCATCGCCCCGATGGCGAAGGTCGTCAACCGGCCGCGTCCGGCCAGCAGGAAGCCGGCCGCTCCGATCAACGAGATCAGCGACGCGACGGTCATCGCCGGGCGAGACGATCGCCGCGCCGCTGCGGTGACGAACGGTGAGGCGAGCATGCCGACTCCTCCGGCCGCAGCGATCATCCCTTTGAACAGACCCGACGCGTCGAACTGCTTGATCGCGATCGTCAAGATGACCGATGTCTCCAGCGGGGCAAGTACGCCGAGCGGCACCGACCGAGCGAGGTCGGCGAGTTGGGTGCGGCGCACAATCGCCGGGTCATCGCTCGGTCGGGCCGGGTGAATCTCGATCGGCGAGTCGGCGGGAACGGTGGCGATTGACACGACGCTATCAATCGGATCGGCGCTGGCCGAGCGGGCGGAGTGACGCGGCTCGCCCAGCGGTCACGTCGTTTGCTACACACTGCCTGGGGAAACAACGAGGAGGATCGCCATGTCGGACCTTGGAATCGGTCATCGCTTCGCAGAGGCCGAGGTTGCTGCGGCGTTTGCCGACTTCTGCCGACGCGGGGTGGGCGCACACGACTGGCCCGAATGGGCGGCGATCTTCACCGACGATGCGCTCTACGAAGAGCACTTCATGGGCACATTCCACGGCACCACGGCGATTTCGGAGTGGATCGTGGCGGCAATGGCCGACTACCCGTCGATGTCGTTGTGGATGGAGTGGGTGGCGATCGAGGGCGATCACATCTGCTTCTACATCTGGAACAACCTGCCCGACCCGAAAGGCGGCACCGAGCGCTACGGATTCCCGAATACGACGATGCTGCGATACGCCGGCGACGGCAAGTTCGACTGGGAAGCCGACTTCTACAATCCGGCCGACGCCGAGAAGGTGTTCGTGGCCTGGTTGACCGCGGGCGGTCGCAAGCACACCCTGCTCGACCGCAGCCTCGAAGGCATCGCCGGGTGGGCACCGGAGCCGTCGACCGATGTGTATCCCCGCGACGAGATCGAGCGCGAGTTCCAGGCCTATCGAGCCCGGGGTGCGCTCGCCGTCGCCACCGGCGACTGGAACCAGTGGGCCGACCAGTTCACCGACGACGCCCGTTACCTGGAACACCACTACGGCCGGTTCGAGGGTCAAGCGGCGATTCGAGAGTGGATTACCGGCGTGATGCAGCCCTTCCCGTCGATGGAGTTCCCGCTGAAGGTGGCGGTGATCGTCGGCACCCGGGTCTGCGCGGTGATTCCCAACGTGCTGCCCGACCCGGCCGGCGGCGACGTCTACTTCGGTTTCGACGTCAACGTGGTGCTCCACTACGCGGGCAACGGCAAGTGGAGCTACGAGGAGGACGTCTACAATCCTCGCGAGGCCCAAGCCGTGATCGGGGAATGGATCAAGGCCGGTGGCATGATCCCGAAGTGAGGTCGCGGCGCAGGATGCTGCGCACGGCGCGGTGGCCCGTCGATACGCTCGCCGCCTATGTCGAACGTGGTTGAACTTCCGCAGCGGGCCCGAGTCGTTGTGATCGGCGGTGGGGTGATCGGTTGCTCGGTTGCCTACCACCTCGCCCATATGGGTTGGCGCGACGTCGTGCTGTTGGAGCGCGACCAGTTGACCTCGGGAACCACGTGGCATGCGGCGGGCCTGATGGTCACCTTCGGGTCCACCTCGGAAACCTCGACCGAGATGCGCACGTACACGCGTGACCTGTATGCCCGGCTGGAGGCCGAAACCGGTCAGGCAACTGGGCTCGCCCAAGTCGGGTTCATCGAACTGGCCGCCGATGCTGGTCGGTTGGAGGAGTATCGGCGTGTCTCGGCATTCAACCGGTACTGCGGTATCGACGTGCAGGAGATTTCGCCCCGAGAGGTCGGTGAGATGTTTCCCCTCGCTCGCACCGACGATCTGCTGGCCGGTTTCTACGTCGCCGACGACGGCCGCGTCAACCCGGTCGATGTGACGATGGCCTTGGCAAAAGGGGCCCGTCTGCAGGGCGTGCGCATCGTCGAAGGCGTCGCGGTGACCGACATCCTGCGCCGTGAGGGCGCGGTGACCGGCGTGAGAACGGCCCACGGCGACATCGAGGCCGAGTACGTCGTCAACTGCGCGGGTATGTGGGCGCGCCAGCTCGGTGAACAGATCGGCGTCAACGTTCCGTTGCAGGCGGCGGAGCACTATTACCTGATTACCGAGCAGATCCCCGGGTTGTCGCGGGATTGGCCCGTCATCGAAGACCCGGGCGCCTATGGCTACTACCGCGAAGAGGTCGGTGGCCTGATGATCGGGATGTTCGAGCCGGTGTGCGCCCCGTGGAACATCGGGCGAATCCCCGACGACTGCTCGTTTGCCGACCTCGCCCCCGACTGGGACCGGATGGGGCCGTACCTCGAGAAAGCGATGCAGCGAGTACCCATCTCGTTGGAAACCGGTATCCGCAAGTTCTTCTGTGGACCCGAGAGCTTCACCCCCGATCTCAGGCCGGTGGTCGGTGAGGCCTCCGAATTATGCAACTACTTCGTCGCCGCCGGGCTGAACTCGATTGGCATCCTCACCGGCGGAGGGATCGGGCGATTGATGGCCCATTGGATCATCAACGGCCGCCCCGATTGCGACGTCACCGGCATCAACATCGACCGGTTGCACCGCTACCAGTCGAACCCCGACTATCGCCGCACTCGCACCGTCGAGTCGCTCGGAAACGTCTACGCGTGTCACTACCCGGGCAAGCCGGTGCTCACCGCCCGGGGGGCGAAGCGATCACCGCTCCACGACCGGCTCGCGGCCGCGGGGGCGTACTTCAAAGACGTCAGCGGCTGGGAGTCACCCGATTGGTATGCCGGCCCGGGTGAAACCCCGGACCCGGGTGAGTTGACTTGGGGCCGCCCGGCATCGTGGGAGCGCCGCAGGGCCGAGCACGTCGCGGCGCGCGAGGACGTGATCGTGATGGACATGTCGTTCATGTCCAAGTTCCTTGTTCAAGGTCGCGCCGCGGGACGCGTGCTCAATCGGCTCTCGACGGCCGATGTTGATGGTGACATCGGACGGATCACGTACACCCAGTGGCTCAACGACGACGCCAAGATCGAGGCCGACCTGACGATCGCCAAACTCGCTGCCGATCGCTTCTGGGTGGTGCGCTCGGGGCGAGCGTCCGTGGTGAGGTC
>JANNNL010000287.1:0-2782 GCA_031398525.1 Actinomycetes bacterium
CTCGCCGGGTTCCTCCTGCAGGATGTACAGGTAGCCGTCGGAGCGCACTTCGAACACCTCGGGGCACACCTGCATGCAGGCCCCCGTCGATGCGCAGACATCGAAATCGACTATGACTTTCATTGTTCCCCCGTTGCTGAGACTGCCCGATCACTCGTTCGAGCCGGTTACACCTTGGCCTGACGATAGCCGTCGGCGACCGCAGCATCGCCAGATGTGTAGCAGCGCTCGGCAATCGTGCGATCGTATGACCGGCCACCGGGCACGTGGAAGATCTTAGACTGGGCGTTGGCCTTGATCGGGTGGTCGATCGGGCATGCACCGTCAACCGGCTCCACCCAAGCCGGCGATGACCCGATCGAGTCGTCGGCGCCGGCATCTGATTCGGTGATCAATACGAAGCCATGCGGGGCGGTATCTGCATCGCCGAGCACGTCCGCGACTGCGACTGCGTCCGCGACTGCGACTGCGTCCGCCGTCTCGACCGTTGGTGGCGTTGGTGGGATCGGGTCGACGAGGCGCAGCGGTGGCCAGGACGCGTCGGACGCGTCGGAGTCGCTGCCCGACCGTCGCTTCTTCATGAACCAACCCGCCGCTCCGCCAAGAAGCCCGAGTACCGACAAGCGGCGTAGCCATCGTCTCATGGGCGACAAGGGTAGGCGAACCGAGTGAAGGTGTTGGTGCAGCCTGGCGGAGATGGCTCCGGCGAGCACTTAGCGCTGACGAAGAACGGCTGACACGACGGCGTGCAAGGATGCAGTGATGGTGTTGGGATCTTGCCCCACTCCCCAGCGGACGTTGCCGTGATCGTCGGTGGTCTCCACGTAGGCGACCGCCGTAGCGTCGGACCCTTGACCCGTTGCGTGCTCGGCATAGTCAGTCACGTCGATGCCGACGTCGAGCCCCACTCGGACGGCCTTCACGAAGGCGTCGATCGGCCCGTTGCCGGCGCCGGTGATCGTGCGCCGCTCTCCATCGACGACCAGTTGAGCGGTGATCGACGTGGCGGCCCCCGTGGTGCGAATCTCATGGGAGTCGAGGCGGATCGCCGGTTCCGACGGCAGGTACTCGGCGACGAATGTCTCCCACATGCGGGTCGGGTTGATCTCGGTACCGGTGTCCTCGCTGATGTGCTGAATGGTCTTGGAGAACTCCATCTGCAGTCGGCGGGGCAGGTCATAGCCATGCTCGGTCTTCATCAGGTACGCGACGCCGCCCTTGCCGGACTGGCTGTTGACCCGAATCACGGCCTCGTATGTGCGCCCGACATGCTTGGGGTCGATCGGCAGGTAGGGCACGCCCCACTGGTCGTAGTTCGCCGGCAGGGCGTCGAAACCCTTCTTGATCGCGTCCTGATGCGAGCCCGAGAAGGCGGTGTACACCAGGTCACCGGCGTAGGGATGCCGAGGATGGACGGGCAGTCGGTTGCAATACTCGGCGACTCGGCGCAGGGCGTCGATATCGGTGACATCGAGCTTTGGGTCGACGCCGTTCATGAACAGGTTCATCGCCAGGTTGACGACATCGACGTTGCCGGTGCGCTCGCCGTTGCCGAACAGGGTGCCTTCGACGCGGTCAGCCCCCGCCATCACGCCGAACTCGGCCGCCGCGACGCCACAACCCCGGTCATTGTGCGGGTGGAGCGAGACGACCACCGACGAACGGTTGCGGATCGTGCGACCGAACCACTCGATGACGTCGGCATAGACGTTGGGGGAGTAGCACTCGACCGTGGCGGGCAGGTTCAAGATGATCGGGCGTTCGGGGGTCGGCTCGATGACGTCCATCACGGCTTCGCAAATCTCGATGGCGTACTCGGGCTCGGTCAGGGTGAACGATTCCGGCGAGTACTCGTAGCGAATCTCGGTGTCGCCCATCGTCTCTTCGAGCTTGCGGCACAGCTTGGCGGCATTGACGGCGATGTCGATGATGCCCGGCTTGTCGAGTCCGAAGACCACTTGGCGTTGCAGCGGGTTGGTCGAGTTGTAGAAGTGGACGATTGCGCGGGGCGCCCCCTGCAGACACTCGTAGGTGCGCTCCAGCAGGTCTTGGCGACACTGGACCAGCACCTGGATGGTGACATCGTCGGGGATCAGATCTTCCTCGATCAGCATCCGCACGAAGTCGTAGTCAGGCTGGCTGGCGGACGGGAAACCGACCTCGATCTCCTTGAATCCCATCTTGACCAGCGCTTCGAACATGCGCTTCTTACGTTCGGGGTCCATCGGCTCGATGAGGGCTTGGTTGCCGTCGCGCAGGTCGACCGAGCACCACAGCGGGGCGGTCCCGATCACCTGATCGGGCCAGGTGCGGTCTTTCAGGACGATGGGAATGAATGGCTGGTACTTGTCGAAGGCCATCGTGCGGGGGGTGACATTTTGGGGAGGCATCGTGTTGTTCCTTGGGCGAAATCTTCTGGGTGAGCGTGAGCGAGGGGCATGAGCGATGTGGAGGTCGGCCGGAAAAATCAAGAACCCCCCGGCCGGGGAGGGCGGGGGGTGCGGGCGAACGCGTGAACCAAAGCGGTCGCCCTATGTAAGAAGGAGTCCGGTGGCCAGGGAGAAGGGCAAGTGCGTCATCGACGACAACGCTAGCACGCAGTTGCGGCAGCTCGCGTCAAGTTTGCGGTCGTCCACGTTCTACAGTCAGACGGCATGGGGGCTCTTGAAGGTATTCGGGTGATCGAGGTCGGCTTGTTGGTCCAAGGACCCCAGGCGTCGGCATTGCTGTCAGACCTGGGCGCCGATGTTATCAAGGTCGAGTTATCGGGTTTCGGCGATCA
>JANNNL010000292.1:0-5038 GCA_031398525.1 Actinomycetes bacterium
GTCAGTCATGTCAACGCGATCTGCCTGACCGGCGGCAGCGCCTACGGGCTCGCCGCGGCGAGTGGCGTGATGGACCTGCTCGCGCAACGTCATGTCGGCTACTCGGTCGGCCCCGAGCCCTATCAGGTGGTGCCGATCGTGCCGGCCGCCGTGATCTTCGACCTCGGGCGCGGTGATCCCCGGCGCGGCGAGACCACAGGACGGTTCGACCATCGACCCGATGCCACGTTCGGGCGACTTGCAGCCGAGCGGGCGACGGGTCGGATCACCCAGGAAGGTTCGATCGGGGCCGGTACCGGGGCGAGGGCCGGCGGGCTGCGGGGTGGCATCGGCATGGCAAGTGCGCGCCTGTCAGACGGCACGACGGTGGCTGCACTGGCGGTGGTCAATGCCGTCGGACACGTGATCGACCCGTCGACCGCCCTCCCCTGGTTCCCCGACCCCATCTTGCGCCTCAAGAAGCCGAATCGCGCCGAGCGGGAGGTGCTGCGGGCCGTCGTGCTGCCCGAGCAGCCGCCGCTGAACACGACGATTGGCATCGTGGCGACCGACGCTCGGCTCGACAAGGCGGAATGCACCAAGTTGGCCCAGTCCGCGCAGGACGGCCTCGCTCGGGCCGTCCGACCGGCGCATTCGATGTTCGACGGCGACACCATCTTCGCATTGGCGACCGGCTCCCGAGAACTGACCATTCCCGACGATGACCAGGCAAGATTCGGCTCACCGACCTCGCGGCCGGGTGAGTTGAGCCGCCTGATCGCCGCGGCGACCGAATGTTTCGCCGTCGCGGTTACCCGGGGCGTGGTGCTCGCAGCAACCGGCGCAACGGTTGCGTCGTATCGCGATCTGTGCCCGTCGGCGTTCGTCTGATATCGAGAGGTCTGCTCCCCAAGATTCCCGTGGTCGATGGCTCGTCCGGCTAGACAGGGGCGGTGACGGAACTGGTCGATACCCCGGCGGCGATGCGAGCGTGGTCGCTGGCTCACCGCCACCAACGGCGGCGCATCGCCCTCGTCCCGACGATGGGGGCGCTCCACGAGGGCCACGTGCACCTCATGGATCAGGCGCGGGCCCACGGGGACGTGGTCGTCGCCTCGATCTTCGTCAATCCATTGCAGTTCAACCGCACCGATGATTTCGAACGGTATCCCCGCCCGATCGACGACGACCTGGAACGCTGCCGTCAGATCGGGGTCGACGCCGTCTACGCCCCGATGGCCGCAGCGATGTATCCCGTCGGATTTCAGACCCATGTGGAGCCGGGATCTCTGGCCGACCCGATGGAGGGCGCCGGTCGGCCGGGGCACTTTCGGGGGGTGACGACGGTGGTCACCAAGCTGTTCAACGCAGTTACCCCCGACGTGGCGATCTTCGGACAGAAGGACTACCAACAGCTCGCCATCATCCGCCGAATGACGATTGACCTCGATATGGGTATCGACATCATCGGGCTTCCAACGGTGCGCGAAGCCGATGGCGTGGCCATGTCGAGTCGCAATCGTCGGCTATCACCCGACGATCGTGCCGCCGCGGTTGTGGTTCCCCGTGCCTTGCAGGCCATCGCCCACGCAGTTAACGACGGTGAACGAGACGCTGATCAGCTGCTCGAACTTGCCCGGGCGGTGATCGCCAACGAGCCGCGAGCGAGCCTGGAATACGTAGAAGTCAGCGATGCCGACACGCTGGAAGCAATGCGACAGGTCGATCGACCGGCCGTCGTGGCGATCGCCGTCTGGTTCGGTGAGGTGCGCCTGATCGACAATCTGACGATCGCGCCCGACCTCGGCTGACCAGCTATCCGGCGACGAAGACGGCGATCAGCATCGCCACGGTGTTCATCAACGCATGGGCGATGATTGCCGGGCCGAGTCGTCTCGCCAGGTAGGCGGAGGCGCCGAACACGGCTCCGGCCGCGCTCAGCACCATGATCAACCCGATGTTACCGGTGCCCCGTGATGGGTCGAAATGGATCGATCCGAAGACCACCGCTTGCACGGCCAGCGCCGACCACGGCGGCATCACCGACAGGAATCCGCGCAGCACAACGCCGCGAAACAGCAGCTCTTCGACGAACGGCGCGGCGATAATTGCGGCGATCATCATGGCGATGAGCACGCCCCGTTCGGCATCGAGCCCGTCGAGCCCCTCGGTGTTCGACTTCATCGGGATCCTGGTGGCGGTGACAAACAGCGCCACCGGGATGGTCGCGCAGTACGTCGCCAACCAGGCGACCGGGCCCCAGCCGGCATCGACCCATCGGGTGCGAAATCCGAGCGAGTCGCGTAGGCGGCCGTTCCCCCACCGATGCGACGCCCAGATGCAGTACGCGAGCATCGGCCCGTAGCCGAAGATCACCGACAATGCCACGTACACGATGACGGGGAGACGAAGAGAGCCGATCGCGATCAACGCAAACCGACTCCCGACCAATGCAGCGGCGGTGACCGCCAGCCCGCCGATCGCCGCGACCAGCGGCAGGGTTGGATGAGACTCCATGACGGTCACCTGGGCGGGACTCATCGCCTGGTGGCCGGTCCATGCCGAACCGTCCCAGTACCGGAGCATGGCGGAGTTCCAGGGGTCGGGATGCCAGCCGGGTGGAGTCATTGGTGGGCCCGAAGGCATAGGCAGCGGCGGGGGCAGCATGATGGACGAGGTTATTGTGCCCAACCATGTTGAAGATCGTTATCGCCACCTTTTCGAACCCCGAGCGGGCCCCTCGGGCCTTGGCCTCACTCGCCCCCGGACTTGACGGCGGAATTGGCATGGCCGCAATCGTCTCGCGTACCGACGACGGCAAGATCCGCTTCGTCGAAACCCACGACCGTACGGCCGGGCAAGGTGCCATGCACGGCGGCGGGCTTGGGGCGATCGGCGGGCTGATCGGCTTGGTGTTCGGTCCGGTCGCCCTACTCGGTGCTCCGGTTGGTATGGCGATCGGCGCGTTGATCGGCAAGTTGCGCGACACCGGGTTTGAGGACGACGATCTCAAGGCGTTGGGTGAGGATCTTCCGGCGGGCAGTGCGGCGTTGCTAGCCACGGTCGACGAGGGTGACGTCGGCCGAGCGACCCGATTGTTGACCGAACTGCAGGCCGATCAGGTGCTCGTCAAGGAGCTCGACACCGAGTTGGCCGATGCCCTCGACGAGATCGCCCGTCCGCTTCCCCCGCCGTCGGCTCCCGCGTCGGCCTCCGACGCTCCGTAACATCGCCGGTATGCCCGGCACCCCCGAGTTCTATCGTTCCCGCTCGCTCTGGCTCGACACGCTCGTTGACGATCCGCTGACGGCTCGCTCGGCGCTCACTGTCAACCTTGATGTCGACGTGGCGATTGTTGGTGCCGGCTTCACCGGGCTGTGGACCGCGTATTACCTGCTCAAAGCCGAACCCAGCCTGCGCGTCGTCCTCGTCGAGTCGGAGATTGCCGGATTTGGAGCCAGTGGCCGCAATGGCGGTTGGTGCTCGGCGGTGCTGCCGATGTCGATGGAGACGATGGCCAAAACCCACGGCCGCGACGGAGCCGTCGCGCTACAGCGGGCGATGAACGACACCGTCGTCGAGGTCGGGCGTGTCACCCGCGCCGAGGGCATCGACTGCGATTTCGTGCAGGGCGGGACGTTCGCCGCGGCAACCAACCCGGCACATCTTCCGCGGTTGGCCGCGGACATTGACCACGCCCGATCGTGGGGATTCGACGACTCCGACGTGCGCCACCTCGGGGCGGACGAGGCCCGCGAGCGCATCAGGATTCATGGCCTATTGGGGGCGAATCACACGCCGCACTGCGCGGCAATTCACCCGGCGAAGCTGGTGCGGGGCCTTGCCCGGGTCGTCGAATCGCTCGGGGCAACCATCTACGAGCACACGGCGGCGGTCGAGATCGGCTCCGGGCGAGTGGTCACCGACCACGGCGTCATCCGGGCGGCGACGGTCGTGCGGGCGACCGAGGGATACACCTCGGGACTTCCCGGTATGCGCCGGGCGATGGCTCCGATCTACTCCCTGATGGTCGCCACCGAGCCGTTGCCCCAGAGCTTTTGGGACGAGGTTGGATGGGGTCAGCGCGACACGTTCAACGACGCCCGGCGCCTGATCATCTACGGCCAGCGAACGGCGGATGATCGCATCGCCTTTGGCGGCCGCGGCGCGCCGTATCACTTCGCCAGCCGGGTGTCCCCGGATTTCGATCGGGATCCTCGGGTCCACGCCAGCTTGCGGACCACGTTGCGCGAGCTGTTTCCTCAGCTTCGCGACGCCACGTTCACTCACGCCTGGGGCGGGCCGCTGGGTGCCCCACGGGACTGGTACTGCTCGGTGGGCCTCGACGACACGACGGGGATGGCGTGGGCCGGCGGTTATGTCGGCGACGGAGTGGGGACGACCAACTTGGCCGGGCGGACGTTGCGCGATCTGATTCTGCGCCGCTCCTCGGACCTCACGGGGTTGCCATGGGTTGGGCACCGCAACCGAAAGTGGGAGCCCGAGCCCGTTCGATGGGCAGCGATCAACGCCGTTCTACGCCTGCCGACCGGTGCCGACGCTTACGAGGCACGCACCGGGAAGCCTGAAAAGCCCCGGTCGTGGATACTCGGTAAGGTGCTCGGCCACTGACGACCGACGATCGAGGGGCGAGCTCGACTCTTCAGCTTGGGAACGCCACCGGTAGGACAGGGGCGAACAGCCAGGCGTCGAAGAACGGTTGCATGTCTCGCCCGGCGACTCGGGATGCGAGGGTGATGAACTGAGCGGTGCTCCCGGTCGAGCCGCCTTGCTCGACAATCCAGGTGCGCAGCAGATCGAAGAAGGGTTCGTCTCCGAGTTCCTTGCGGAGCGCGTGGACCACCAGCGCGCCCCCGTCGTAACTCTCGTACGAGAACAACGAGGTGGCTATCGGCGTACCCGTCGGCCGCCGCCGGGTCTGCGGGTCGATAGCGAGCCCACTGGCCGCGGCTTCGTCGATGGGACGGAGCCCGGCGTGATCGAACCAGAGCCACTGGGAGTAGGTCGCAAATGACTCATTGAGCCAGATGTCGTCCCA
>JANNNL010000305.1:0-2060 GCA_031398525.1 Actinomycetes bacterium
CTGCGGATCGGCGATCGTCGACATCATCGATTCGGCCTGCTGGAGGCTCACCTCGGCCTCGGCGATCATCCCTTGGCCGAGATAGCCGGCGATCATCGTCGCCCGACACAACGCGACGGCATCGGGCGACGAACAATTGGCGATGCCGCGCTCGCAGTACTCGACCACCTTGGCCCAGTCCCCGGCCATCATCGCGAAAGCCGCAACCGCGTGGTACGTCCGGCTGTGACGCCGCAACTCGGTCCCTTCGTTGGCCACGACTCGATCCGACCAGGTGGCGTGCTCATCGAGCAGTTGCACGAAGGCGAAGTTGCCCGTCGCCGCCAGTAACTCGTCGCCCGCTTGGACGTTGCCACTGTTCGTCGCCCAAGCGATCGCGGCGCGAACGTTGTCCCACTCGCGTAGGCAGATCGTGTCGCCCTCGACTTGGCGCTGCCCCATCTGCAGGTCGCGCGCGGCGGTGGTCAGCGCCACATAGTGCACCAGATGACAGTCGCGGGTTTGAGCCTCGGCCTGTTGGCCGGTCTGGCCGAGTCGTTCTGCACCATAGAGGCGCAAGGTCTCCAACATCCGGTAGCGCATCGTGCGGCCAGAGCGGTCGGCGACCAGCATCGACTTGTCGACGAGCGAGGCGAGGATATCGGCGACCTCATCGTCACCAGTAGCGTCTTTGCCGATAACGGCCTCTGCTGCCGTCGAGTCGAAGCCACCCGAGAATACCGACATGTCGACGCGACCGGATCCCGGCGCGGCCGAGGCAATCGTGTGCATCGGTCGCACGAACACCGGCTTTCCCCTCTGTCGTCACCCGGGCGGGAAGGTGCCAACGGATGGCAGCGTAGACGGCCGCGAGGGGATGGAGTTCAGGGGATCAGATGCGCCGAATGGTGGGGGGCGAAGACCGCCGGAAGGCCACCGGTATGCCAGAACACGATCGGGCCGGCGCCAAGCACATCGTCGGACGCCTCGACCACGGCGTGGAGCGCCTTGGCCGTATACACGGGGTCGACGATGATCCCCTCGGTGCGCGCCAGGAGTTGCAGCGCGGCGGTGGAGCCGGCGGTTGGCTCGGCATAGGCGGAACCCCGGAAGCCATCGAGCACACTGATCCGCAGGTCGTCATGGCGTCGTTCGAGCAGGTCGCAACACCCGTGGGCGATCTCGATGATCTCACCTTCCAGATGGTGAGCCGTCTTGGCCACCCCGACTCCGACAATGCTGACGGCATCGCCGGTGGCGGCCGCACCGATCACCAGACCGGCCTGCGTGCCGCCCGACGATGTGGCGTGGACGATCGATGTGGGCGCGATACCGAACTCGGCCAATTGCGCCCGCAACTCCAGGTAGGCGTCAACAAAGCCGAGCGCTCCGATGGAGGTCGAGCCGCCGATTGGCATCACGTACGGCCGCTTCCCCGCGGCGCGCAGCTCGGTGGCGACCGTCTCGGAGACTCGCTCCAATTCCTCCCAGTCGTCGGTGCCAACCAGGTGAACGTGGGCGCCGAGCAAGTGGTCGAGCAGCAGATTGCCGACGACCGGCGCGTCGGCGCGGCCGCCGAGGATCAGGTCGCAACCGAGGTCCTCCATCACCGCGACGGCCGCCACGCAGCGAGCGTGGTTGGACTGCTCGGCCCCGACCGTCACCAGGTGATCGGCTCGCTCGGCGAGGGCGTCGGCGACCAGATAGTCGAGCTTGCGGATCTTGTTGCCGCCGACGCCGACGCTGATCAGGTCGTCACGCTTGATCCACACCTCGCGGCCGATCGCCGCCGAGAACCGGTCGAGCCGATGCAACGGTGTTGGGCGGAGCCCGTAGCGACGGGGTTGGCGACGGGCAAGCAGGTCGGCGATCACCACTCCATGTTCACACCAACCAATTCTCTGGCCGGTTCTCGGGCCGGAAATCACCGCTCAGCGAACACTAGTGGTGCCGCGCATTAGTTCCTTGAACGTGCGCTACGCGGCGCGGGTGGCGTCGTAGACCCACTTGAACGGGGTGGCGGTCTGGTTGCGGTGCTCGATGAAGGCGAGCATTTTGGTCACGAGGTCGTCGCGTGATGA
>JANNNL010000311.1:0-8662 GCA_031398525.1 Actinomycetes bacterium
CGACGACCTGCGCCGCGACCACGGTTCGATCGAGGAGTACCTGGCGACCATCGGCGTGACCCCCGCCGTCATCGAAGGTCTGCGCGTCAACCTGCTCACTTCGTAGGCATCGGCCGGCTCGTCGTGTCCCGGCACCTGGCCGGTTGCGGTGGCGGCTGACGATCACGTCGGCCACACTGGGGACATGGATGGAACACTTGCGCTGATTGGCGGGGGCGAATTCGCCCAGACCGAGGCTCTCGATCGGCGGCTGCTCGCTTTGGCAGGCACCGAGCGGGTGGTCGTGTTGCCAACGGCCGACGCGTTCGAAAACCCCCAGGCCGCCGTCGATCGGGCCGCCTCATGGTTCACTGGCCTCGGTGTATCGTCCACCGGACTGAACGTGTTGACCCGGCGCGATGCGCTGGACCCGGCGAACTCAGCCGCGCTGCGCTCGGCCCGGTTCGTCTATCTGGTCGGTGACTCACCGATGCACCTGCGTTCGACCCTGAAGGACACCCCAGTTTGGGATGCCCTGCTGGGCGTCCTCGACGCCGGAGGGGTCGTCGCCGCGAGTACGTCGGCGGCGGCAGCCCTCTGCGACCCGATGGTCGACTCGCGTGGCGGGGCGTTCACCCTCGGCCTCGGGCTCGTTACCGGGCTGGCACTGGTCACCGAAGCTGAAACCTGGTCGGCCGAGCGCCTGAAGCGCACGCTGGCCATGGCCAAGGGCTTCACCGTCGCCACGATGCCCTCGGGGAGTGCGCTCGTGCGCCACAACGGCACCTGGGAGGTCGACGGCCCCGTCGACCTCATCGGCGGGGCCCTGCCCGCGTAGCGCCGGGCGGCGGCCGACGACTACTCGCGCTCGGCGAGGTAAAGGCCTACGGCACCCGCGTCGGCCCGGCGCTGCTCGGTCGGCTCGACCGAGCAGTCGCGTCCGTTGAGCGCACCCCACCGGCGCATATCGCCGTACAGGGCGCCATCCGGCGAGTGCTCGTCGGTAGGGGCGGCTTCACGAACGAACTGCGCCGCACCGCTGAGAGCCGGGCCGAAGTTATTCTGGTCGACCTACAACGGCTCCGTCACGGCTCTTGACTCAGGCGAGCGCCTCGGCGATGGTGACCTTGAGGATCTTGATTTCCTTCAGCGGCGGCACACCGTTGTCGGCGGGGTTGCCGGCCTCGTCCATCGCCTTGACCGTCGTGTCGAGACCTTCGGTGACCTGACCGAACAGCGCGTACTGCGGCGGGAGCCCGACGCCCTGGTCGCCGGTGATCACGAAGAACTGGCTGCCATTGGTGTCGGGACCGGCATTGGCCATCACGAGCGAGCCAAGCTTGTACTCCCCGGCGGCCGGCAGTTCGTCGGCGAACGAATAGCCCGGGTCGCCCCCACCGGTACCCGTCGGATCGCCGCACTGGACCATGAAACCGGGGATCGCCCGGTGGCACTTCACATCATCGAAGTAGTGATAGCGAGCGAGGGTGACGAAGTTGTTGACGGTGCCGGGGGCGATCGTCGGGTCGAGCTCAGCCGTGTAGGTGCCCAGGTTCGTCTCGACCGTAGCGGTGTACTTCTTCGCCGGGTCGATGCACAACTGGGGCGCGTCGGTGAACTCCTGCGACTTCTTCGCCGAGCCGTCGTCGGCCGGGCACTCGCCCGTGCCGTACGCAAACGGGCCATCTGCCGCTGCGGTCTCGGGAACTTCGTTCGGGTCGAGCGTGATGATCGGGTCGACCAGGGCCGGAACGGTCGTTGTCGCCGCCTGGTCTTCCTGCTTCGAGTCCCTGCTGGTCAGATAGACGACGGCGACCAGCGCGATCACTCCGGCCACGAGCAGGCCAATGCGTAGAAATCGACGCTTGGTCTGCTGCTTGACCTGCTCTTTGGCGATTTCCTCCAGCCGAAGCTGGCGGTTGGCCTTCTGACGTTCACGCTTGTCTGTACCCACGAGGGAGCGAGGCTATCTAAAGTCTGGGTCCTCTGGGCCGTCACGCCGCTAACCTGTGGCACCCGTGGCCCTGATCGTTCAGAAGTACGGCGGCACGTCGGTGGCAGATCCCGACCGCATCCGCTCGGTAGCCGAGCATATTGCTTTCACCAAACGCCACGGCTCCGACATCGTCGTCGTCGTGTCGGCGATGGGAAAGTCGACCGACAACCTCATCCAACTTGCCAACTCAGTGTCCAAGACCCAGCCCGGTCGTGAACTCGACATGCTGCTCACCACGGGCGAACGAGTGACCATGGCGTTGTTGTGCATGGCGCTCGCCGACGTTGGTGTCGAGGCCGTCAGCTTCACCGGGAGCCAGGTGGGCATTGTGACCGACAACGTCCACGGCAAAGCCAAGATTCTCGAGGTGAAGGGCGATCGAGCCCGAGCCGCCCTCGCGAACGGCAAGGTGTGCGTCGTCGCCGGCTTCCAAGGCATCTCGACCGAACGAGAGATCACCACGCTCGGCCGCGGTGGCTCCGATACCACCGCCGTCGCTCTCGCCGCGGCCCTCGGGGCGGATGCGTGCGAGATCTACACCGACGTGACCGGGGTGTTCTCGGCCGATCCACGCATCGTGCCCCAAGCGCGCAAGCTGCCGCGGATCAACTTCGACGAGATGCTCGAAATGGCCGGGGCGGGTAGCAAGGTGCTCGCCCTGCGTTCGGTCGAGTTCGCCTCGAATCACAACGTCCCCCTCCACGTGCGTTCCAGTTTCACCTGGGAGCAGGGCACGTGGGTCACCAACGAGGAGTCCAACGTGGAAGACCCGGTCGTCTCCGGCATCGTGCAAGACGTCAACGAGTCGAAGGTCACCGTGCGCAAGGTGCCCGACCGCCCCGGCATCTCGGCCTCACTGTTCGAGCCGCTCGCCGAGGCCAACATCGTCGTCGACATGATCGTGCAGAACACCTCGACCGATGGAACCACCGACATCTCCTTCACCGTGCCCAAGGCCGATATGGCCGTCGCCGAGCAGGTGGTTGCCCGGGTTGCGCACGAAATCGGGGCCGAGGGCGTCAGCCATCAGGCCGCGATCGCCAAGGTGTCGATCGTTGGAGCTGGTATGAAGTCGAGCCCCGGCATCGCCGCCAAGATGTTCCGGGTCCTCGCCGACAACGACGTCAACATCGAGATGATCTCGACATCGACGATCCGTGTTTCGGTGGTCATCGACGCCGCCGACACCGAGAAAGCCGCTCAGGCGTTGCATACGGCGTTCGGACTCGACAGCGGGCAGGCCTATTCGGCGCCACTGCCCGAGCGCAAGTAACCCGGCGTAAAGCACGCGCCGCCACCTCGAACGACGTACCCTCTTCCCCCGTGTCGAAACGCCGCCCGCAACTCGCTCCGTGGCGCACCGCGGGCCGTGTCTCCGAAGAACAGCGCACCGCCGACGATGTCGTGCGCGAAACCGGCTGGGTGTTCAACAACGAGACCGGTGAGCATCTCACCCTGGCCGAGTTCGTCGCCACCGGCACCACCGAGGTTGGCTACTACTGCCACTTCCTCGGACTGTTCTGGGGCGAGCATGCCGCGGGCAAGACATTCGTCGAGATTGGTTCGGGCATCGGGCGGATGACCGCCGCCCTCACCCAGCACTACAGCCACGTCGTGGCCTGCGATCTCGATGGTGCATTCCTCGAACGCTGCCGCGAGACCGTCGCCCAACACGGTCGCATCGATCGG
This sequence comes from Actinomycetes bacterium, assembly GCA_031398525.1. Lineage (GTDB taxonomy): Bacteria > Actinomycetota > Acidimicrobiia > Acidimicrobiales > Ilumatobacteraceae > JANMJD01. The sequence goes on from JANNNL010000311.1 coordinate 3,665, forward strand.
CTGCGAACCGTGCATATGGCCGACGGCCGCAGCCTGCCGACCGTCGACGATGCCAGCGCCGATGTCGTGTTCTCGTACATCACCCTGCAGCACTGCGAACATGACACCGCCGTCGCCCTGGTCCACGAGGCCTTGCGAGCCGTCAAGCCGGGCGGTCGAATTGCGCTGAACTTCCGCACCTGGACCGGGCGCGATGCGTTGCTCTTCCCGCTCGGGGCGTTGGTGCGGTTCACGTGGCGAATCGTCCCATCACGCATCCGACCGCCACGGTTGGTTACCCGCATCGGCTGGCAGGCCAACCGGCTCGGCCCGGACGAGGTCGTCACGATGCTCCAGCGGCAGTACCCCGACCTCGCCCTCACGCTGGTATTCCAGTCCGACCAACGGTCGTCGACGCTGAAGTCACCGATCCGGGTGCATCGGCTCACCGGTGTCCACCCGAGCCATTGGTGGCTCGTCGTCCAACGCTGAGCGCTCAGTCCCCGGCTGGGCTGGAGACCTCTTGACACAGCCGGCGCAGCCGCCGCGCAAACACGGCCACCGCAACGATCTGCACGGTGGCGGCCAACAGGAATGGTGTCCGCAGCGACACCCCTTCGGCCAACAGGCCTCCGGCGAGTGCGCCGAGCGGTACGACGCCGAAAATGCACCAGCGGGTGATGTTCCCGACTCGTCCAAGCAGGTGACCGGGCACTCGACGTTGGCGGAGCGTCATGCTCGACACGTTCCCGAGCGTCACGGCGATGGCCTCGATGGCAAGGCCGACACCGGCGACGACGCCGTTCCTGGTGAAGCCGATGATGGCGTACCCCCCACCGGCGACCAAGGCAGCGAGCGACAGGGTGAGGGCGGGGCCACAGCGCCGATCGACATGCCCGGCGACGATGCCGCCGATGACGCTGCCGATCGATGCACAACCGAGGAGCAAGCCGTAGCCCGCACTTCCCAGGCCGAATGTTCTTAACGCGCTCAATACCAGTGTCGAGAGCACCATCGCCTGGCAGAAGGCGAGAATGGCGATCACGCCGGCAAACAGCACCAGGAGGTCGTCGTCGAGAAAATGCCGCCAGCCCTCGCGCAGATCGGCGCGCAGCGTAGACCGGACATCGGGGGCCGCAGCAACGGTCCGGCGAGGAATGGCAGCGGCGATCAGCACGGCCGACAGGGCGAAGCTCACGCCGTCGGCGACAAACGGCAGGGCGACGGCCGCACTGAACAGCAGACCACCGATGGCCGGGCCCAAGGTCTGTTCCGAGGCCATCTCCGCCGACAGGAGGTAGCCATTGGCCTGGCCGAGACGCTCGTCGGCGACCAGCCTGGGTAATTCGACGCTCGACGCCGCGCTGAACGCCGTCTGCCCGAGACCGAGGGCGAAGACGGTGAGATACAAAAGCGGCAATGACTGCTGGCCAAGGGCAACGGAGAGGCCGAACACTCCGAGCGTGACAGCTCGGAATAGCTCGATCGAGAACATCAACCGTCGCCGATCGAGCCGATCGGCGAGAACGCCGGCAGGCAATCCGGCGATCAGCCATGGAAGCGCAGCCGCGATCGAAATCCCGGAGATGGAGCGAGCGTTGTCGGTCAGCCGTGCGGCAAGCAAAGGGAAACCGACCAGGACGACACCGTCACCCAGACCGGAAGCCAACGTCGCCGACCAGAGGGTCCAAAAGGACCGACCCAAACCGCGATTGGGCCGCTTGGCCATAGTCGACGCCTCATGTTGCGCGCGAGACTGCACGGAGAATGACCCAACGCGTCTCGATGACGTACAAGGTGGTGCCGAGGTGATCTCCGTTTGAAGATCACTCACCGGGCCATCAGGTTTCGACGACATCGAGCAGCTACTCAAGAAAGTTCCCGATGAGTGCGCATACAACCACGAGCGTAAGTTTTGCAGGTCGCGAGATAGCTGTCGACCAGCGAGGAGGAATCCTCTCAGGGTGGCAGTCGCCACGCCATCTGAGGTTTCTGTAAATCATGAGACAAACGGCCGTCATAGTTCGGCAGTTCGTCGGTCAATTGAGACGTAGACAGTGTTCGAGTCGTTCTCGCGAAAGAATCCGACATGAACATCCACGGAATGCGCCTCGGTCAGCAGGAGACCGAGATCAGCGCCAAGCTCCACCTTTCATTTCAGCACACCTCCTTTCTTTCAATAAAGAGTTAACGGGCAGGCAAAAACCACGCAGGGCGATCAATGCGCTACTCACAGTATAACAGGCCGCATGGCCCATACGGAACAAAAAGCTGAGAATTTCATGACTCGACCCCCGCGCGCCGCGGCCACGAAAGTCTGGTTGTTGATCCTCGGCATCTCCTTCACTGCCGTCGCGCTGTGGATAGTCATCGCCGGGCTACCGGCATATGTGAAGATTTCGCAACTTTCCTGGGTCATTCTTGCCGCGGCGTTCGCAGTCGTTGAACGACTCGATGCGCGGATCGAGGTAGGTGGTGAGACCCACACGATCACGGCGGCCGACGCCCTGCTCGTCATCGGGCTGGCGTATCTCGCTCCGCTCCCACTGCTCGCCGCCCGGGCCGTCGGCGATCTGCTCGGCACCCTGGTATGGCACCGCTCGGGAATACAGAAGGCGGCGTTCAATCTCGCCAATCGGGTACTTGAGTGCGGGATCGCCTATTCCGTGTACACCCTTGTCATCCACGGAGCACCGCCGGTCTCGGCCTGGGGTTGGCTGGCGGCCTTCGCTGGCATCTTCGCGGCCAGTCCGGTCAGCTACCTCACGATTACCGCAGCGATCTCGTTGAACACGGGCCGGTTCAGCGGATCAGTCATGGAGTTCGCCCTGCAGGCGGCGATCATGGCCTGCAACGTGGTCATGGGCCTGGTAGCCGTCAACGTCCTGTGGGTCGACAGGCGCGGCGCGTGGATGATCGTCACCGGATTCCTCATCGCCTCCGTCGGCTATCGCGCCTACGTGAAGACCCGCGAGCGCCTGAGCAGCCTCACCTCATTGGAGCGATTCGCGTCCCAGTTGGCCGGCGAGACGGAATCGAGCGTGGTGGTGGAGCGTGCCCTGCGCAACGTCGCCGATCTGCTGCGCGCCGGCGAGGTGCGCATCGTTCGCAATGTTCCCGATGGGGTGAGGGTCCAACGGCTTGACGCGGCGAAAGCGGTCGTCACCGAGATCTTCCATGTCGAGGAGATCCCGGCCCCGCTCGCAGCTCTGATCGCCCGCGGCCGAGGTCTGCTGGTCGCGGACGGCGACCGGGTGTCGGACGAGCGCGTGATCCTCGATCAATTCGAGTGGTCCGAGCTGGTCAGCGCACCGCTGCCGATCGAGGGAGAACTGCCCGGCGTAATGATCGCCGGCAATCGGCTCGCCGAGCAGAGCACGTTCGACGACAACGACCTGCGGCTGCTCGAGACGTTCGCCATGAATACCGCGGTCGCTCTGCGCGTCGGTGAGCTCGTGGATCAGCTCCGTTCCCAGGCGCTCGAGAAGGAACACCAATCCCGCCACGACGCGCTCACCAAGCTGCCCAACCGAATGGTGGCCGACGAACGGTTGCGTCAACTCCTTCCCCATGCCACCGCCGAGCTGATGGTCGCCGTGATGTTCATGGACCTCGACCGGTTCAAGGAGGTCAACGATGCGCTCGGCCATCACGTCGGCGACGAACTCTTGCGGGAGGTGGCCAACCGGTTGCGCCAGGTCATCGGCCGGCGCGGCACCGTCGCCCGCCTGGGCGGCGATGAGTTCGCCGTGATCATCGCCGGCGTCTCGGATGTCGGCGAGTTGACGGCGCTGGCGACGACGCTGCGGGCGACCCTCGCCAAGCAGGTGGTCATCGATCGTCTCGGCCTGAATCCCCTGGCCAGTGTGGGGATCGCGCTCGCTCCTCACGACGGCACCGACGCCCGGACACTTTTCCAACGAGCTGATGTGGCGATGTATGCCGCCAAGAGCCGGCGCACCGGATTCGAGTACTACGACCCGCGATTCGACAAGTCGAGCACCCGCACCCTCAGTCTCACGGCCGATCTGCGCACTGCGTTGGCCACCGATCAGCTGCAATTGCACTATCAGCCGCAGGCCACGCTTGACGGACGCATCGTTGCCATTGAGGCGCTCGCCCGGTGGCCGCACCCCCGTTACGGATCGGTGCCCCCCGAGGAGTTCGTCACCGTGGCCGAGCAGCACGGCTTGATCCACATCCTGACCCGGTGGGCGATCTCGACCGCGCTCTCCGATCTCGGGGAGTTGCGGAAGACCTACCCCGAATTGCGGGTCTCGGTCAACATGTCTGCGCGCGATCTGATGGACCTCAGCTTCCCCAGCGACGTGGAGGAGATGCTGCGCGAGTCGGGGCTGGCACCCGAGGTCCTTACGCTGGAACTGACCGAGTCGCAGATGCTGTCGGATCGCCTGCGGAGCATCGAGATGCTCGGCCGCCTCCGAGCCCTTGGCGTGCGGATCGCCGTCGACGACTTCGGCACCGGTCAGTCGTCGCTGGCGTATTTGAAGAGCCTGCCCATCCACGAAGTGAAGATCGACCGATCGTTCGTGTTCTCGATGGCGGCGAACCACGACGACGCCGTGATCGTCCGGTCGATCATCGACATGGCCCACAATCTCGGACTGGAAGCGGTTGCCGAAGGCGTGGAGGATCTCGACGTGTGGCAGATGCTCGGCGACCGCGGTTGCGACTCGGCCCAGGGCTACTTCATCACCCCCGGCTTACCGGTGCGCGAACTTGCCCGGTGGCTCGCCGCTCGCCATATCGCCGATCAAGAGTCCGACGACGATGGACGACCGATCGCCTCGGTGATCAGACTCGTTCCACGCGCCAGCTGACCTGGAACGAAAAAACCCAGGCCACCGGTCGAACCGGCTCGGTAATGTGGTGCCATGCGCGTAGGAGTCGTAGGAGCAACAGGTCAGGTCGGCGGAGTCATGCGGGCGCTGCTCGAGCAGCGAAACTTCCCGCTCACCGAGGTGCGGTTCTTCGCCTCGGCCCGATCGGCGGGGCGAA
>JANNNL010000336.1:0-23015 GCA_031398525.1 Actinomycetes bacterium
CGACGACCTCAACGATGTGGTCGTGCGCGAGTCGTACGTCTACGACGTGGTCAAGGCCAACTTCAGCGCCGGTGCCACCATCGGTGACGGTGGCGGTACCGGGTTCGAGCCGCTCGCCGGACCGTACGTCGGTGATGTCGCCAAGAACTACGACTTCCAGGGCGCCTGCTTCGTCGCCGGCTGATTCCGGTTACCTTCGAGGTGGTGGGGCCGGAGTTCCGGTCCCACCACCTCGCTACGACAAGAGTTTCGAAACGAATGAACGTGAAGGGGCAACGTGCTCGAGGTCGCCAACCTAGAGGTCGTCTACAACGACGTGATCCTCGTCCTGCGCGGCCTGTCGATCGTCGTCCCGGACGGCAAGATCGTGGCCCTGCTCGGCGCGAACGGCGCGGGAAAGACCAGCACCGTCCGCGCGATCACCGGCCTGCTCGGTGTGCACGGAGGCGAAATCACCAAAGGCTCGGTCACCTGGAGCGGCCGGGAACTGAACGGCCGCGAACCGTCAGCCATTGTCCGATCAGGCATCTCTCAAGTCATGGAAGGCCGACGGGTCTTTCGCGAGCTCACCGTCGATGAGAACCTCACCTGCGGTGGCTACACCCGACGTGATCGGGTCGGTCTCGCCGAATCGTACGACCGGGTGATGGAGCTGTTCCCCCGGCTGAAGGAACGACACCGGCAAACCGCCGGATACCTGTCGGGTGGTGAGCAGCAAATGGTCGCCATCGGCCGGGCGCTGATGACCAACCCTCGCCTGCTCGTCCTCGACGAGCCCTCACTCGGTTTGGCGCCGATGCTGGTGCGCCAGATCCGCGACATCATCGTCGATATCAATCGTCAAGGGACGAGCGTGTTGCTCATCGAGCAGAACGCCAACATGGCGCTCTCCATCGCCGATCATGGCTACATCATGGAGACCGGAAAGATCGTGATGGACGGGCCGGCGAACAAACTGCTCGGCGACCCTGACGTGCAGGAATTCTACCTCGGCCTCCATGGCGAAGGTGAGCGACGGTCGTTCAAGGATGTCAAACATTACAAACGACGAAAGCGATGGTTGTCGTGAACAGGTCAGCCAACTCACCCGCCGGCCGCTCTTCGACCAACGATCGCGGGGGTGATGCCCGGTGACCGACGACTCGTTCGCCCACCTGCTCGAGGTGCGCGACATTACACTGAGATTCGGCGGTGTCACCGCGATCGACGACGTTGGATTTCACGTCGACCGAGGCGAGCTGTTCGCCATCATCGGTCCGAACGGCGCAGGAAAGACCTCGATCTTCAACTCGATCAATCAGGTCTACAAGCCCCAGTCGGGCCTGGTGCTGTGGAAAGGCAAGACCGTCAACGGGCTGCGCCCCGACCGAATCGCCGAACTTGGCATCGCCAGGACCTTCCAGAACATCGAACTGTTCCCCCACATGACCGTGCTCGACAACCTGCTTCTCGGACGCCACGTTCGGATGAAAAGCTCATGGCTCGCCGGAGGGCTGTGGATCGGACCGGCCAAGGCCGAGGAGACCGAGCAACGCCGCAAGGTCGAAGACATCATCGACTTCCTCGAGATCCAACAGTGGCGTAAACACCCCGTCGCATTGCTGCCGTACGGTTTCCAGAAACGCGTCGAACTGGGCCGGGCGTTGGCGATGGAACCCGAGTTGCTGCTGCTTGACGAACCCGTCGCCGGCATGAACCAGGAGGAGACTGAGGACATGGCGAGGTTCATCCACGACATCCGCGAGGAATTGGGCATCGCGATGATCATGGTCGAACACGACATGGGGCTCGTGATGGACATCGCCGACCGCATCATGGTGCTCGACTTCGGCCGCAAGATCTCCGAAGGAACCCCCCAAATGGTCCAACGCGACCCAAAGGTCATCGCCGCCTACCTCGGCGACGAGTTCGGGATCACCGAGGAGGCCGGGGCATGATCGGCCTGATCGTTCGACTGCTCATCTTCGTCGCCGCCCTCGCGGTACTCGGCGCACTCTCCCAGATCTGCGCCTACATTGCCGAACGCAAAGGCCACCAGGTCAAATGGTTCGCAGTACTCGGATTCGTCGCCTTCCCGCTCGGCCTGATCGTTGCCCTCGCGGCACCGAACCGGCGCTTCACGATGCCGGAGCGAACCCCAGCCGAACTCCTCGGCCCGTTCGATTGGGAGGAGCGCTACTGGACACCGGAGCAGCGGGTCCAATTCGTCGAAAACGGCGGCCAGGCACCAGATCTGTAGCGGTCGTCGCGACTTCCCCGGATCTGGAGGAGTAGACCGCCGAGTTGGCGCGGCGTCTGGTTGAGGCCCGTCGACAAGAACGGGGAAGCGGCTTGCACGACAGGTCGCTGTGCCACACCTCGCTCTCGGGCGGGTTCGCCGCGTCGTTGCGGATGATGGGTGTTCATCGTGATTGCCTGGGCTGGTACCGGACGCCGTGGCTACTGGACCCCGCCGCGAATGACTTCGACGAACCGTTCGATGCCGTCCGCGGATCCGGTGAGCTGGACATCATTCGAGGCCGGGCGGTTCCAGAGCCACGTGTCGAGTGTCGCGGCGTCTGCGGCGACGATGAATTCGGGATTCGTTGGTGGGTTGCCGATGGTCAACACGGCTTCGTCGAAGATGGTGCCCGTGTTGGGACTGGTCCCGATCAGCCGGCCAAACCCGACACCCCACGACCGGGCGGTGTCGACGGCCGCGACCACCCCCCGTCCGCCCGACGGGGTGACGGCGCCCCACGGCGGTGCCTCGCCGAACATCACGCACAACACCTCATCGACTCCATCGACCGCAAGCAATAGGTCGATCGGCGTTGCTGCTCCGGTCACGGCCTCTGCGTCGAGGCGGTGGATGAGCGCCTCATGCGCTTGGCGTCGCCGTACGAATCCGGCGGTCTGATCTTGGTCGAACCACGTCCACATCGGGGTGGTCGATTCGCACGCCCCCAAGTCCTCGATCAACGTGTTGGAAGCCCGGTCGTACAGCCGCAGCAGGTCCGAAAACGCCTCCGGCCGCCCGGGCATCAGCGCCTTCGCCGCGTCGGGGCTGTCGAGCCGGCCATGCACGATCGCCGCCCAGAACAGCTGGACCTCGGTGAGATGCCACAGCAGGTCGGCGGCGCTCCACTCGGGGCACGTCGGCACGCGGGCCTCAGGATCGGCAGTTTGCAGACACACCCCGAATCGGCGCGACTCCCGCTCGATCGCGGCGAGGAAGTCGAGATCGTTCGGCATGGTTGGAACCTACTCCGCGACGGGCGCTCGTCAGGTGGGAATTCTGCGTCGACGGCGCCACGGTTTCTGACGGGTCGTCAGATTCGACTGCTAAGGTCGATTTTCTATGGCTGAACTGCCCAAAATTATCTCCGTCGATGACCATGTCATCGAGCCCGCCGGCGTGTGGATGGACCGACTGCCGGCCAAGTACCGTGACGTCGGGCCGCGCAACGTCAAGGTCCCGGTCAAGGACATGACGTTCGTCGGCGGCAAGTTCACTGCGATCCCGGGCGACCCCGGCGACCCCGGTCCACTGGTCGATTGGTGGTTCTACGAAGACCTTCGTCGTCCGCTGCTGCGCCTCGATACCGCCGTCGGATTTTCCCGCGACGACATCACGCTCACCGGGATCACCTACGACACGATGCGCCAGGGTTCCTACTTGCTCCCCGATCGGCTCGCCGATATGGACATCAACGGCATTGAAGCGTCGCTGTGCTTCCCGACGTTCCCCCGGTTCTGCGGCCAGACGTTCACCGAAGCTGCCGACAAAGACCTGGGTCTGCTGTGTATCAAGGCCTACAACGACTGGATGGTCGAGGAGTGGTGCGGTCTGTCGGGCGGGCGGTTGATTCCGCTGATCATTGTCCCCCTGTGGGACCCGCATCTGGCCGCCGCCGAAGTCCGACGCAACGCGGCCCGCGGCGTCCACGCCGTGTGCTTCAGCGAGATCCCACCGAACCTGGGCCTGCCGTCGATCCACGACAAGGACGGTTACTGGCTGCCGTTCTTCGAGGCCTGCAACGAGTGCGATGTGACGATCAACATGCATATCGGATCCGGCTCGAAAATGCCGTCGACCTCGCCCGACGCGCCCGCTGCGGTCGGTTCGACGTTGACCTTCGCCAACTGCTGCTTCTCGATGGTCGACTGGTTGATGTCGGGGCTGTTCACCCAGTTTCCCCGGTTGAAGATCGCTTACTCCGAAGGCCAGATCGGCTGGATTCCCTACATCCTCGAACGAGCCGACACGGTGTGGCGCGAGAACCGGGGCTGGGGCGGTATCGCCGACAAGGTGCTCGAACCGCCATCTGACTTGTTCAAGCGCCACGTCTATGGCTGCTTCTTCGACGACCCGCACGGCCTGAAGTCGCTGGTTGAGATCGGCGAAGACAACGTCACGTACGAGAGCGACTACCCGCACTCCGACTCGACGTGGCCCGACACCGCCAAGATCGCTGCCGAACAGACCGCGGCGGCCGGACTGACCGTCGAACAGATCTACAAGGTGATGCGCGGCAACGCGATCAAGATGCTTCACCTCGACATTGTCTGATCTGACGGCCCTCACCATTCCGGCCCTCGTTGAGGCCGCGGCGGCCCACTTTGGCGACGCCGAGGCGCTCGTCGACGGCGACGTTCGGCTCTCGTTCACCGAGTTGGCGACCGAGGTCCGGGCGGCGGCGAAGGGGTTCGTTGCAGCCGGAGTGATCCGCGGCGACCGGGTGGCGATCTGGGCACCGAACATGTGGGAGTGGGTCGTGGCCGCCCTCGGGGCGCAGACCGCCGGCGCGGCGATCGTGCCCCTGAATACTCGATTCAAAGGCCACGAAGCGGCCGACATTCTGCTGCGTTCACGGGCCACGGTGCTGTGTTGCGTCAACGGATTTCTCGGCACCGACTACCCCGCGATGCTCGCGGCAACCGGCATCAACCTGCCCGATCTGAGCCACATCGTCCAATTCCGCGCCACCGATTCAGCAATGCGTAAGGTTGGGCGGGGTTCTGGGCCGCCCAGCCTCACGCATTCGCAGGGGTGGGAGGAGCTCGTAAGTGCCGGAGCGGGCGTGTCGGACGAGGCGGTGGAACAGGCCGCAGCCGCGGTGCAGCCGGGCGACCTGAGCGACATCATCTTCACGTCGGGGACCACCGGTCGGCCCAAGGGCGTGATGTGCACGCATCATCAGACGATCAAAGCGTTTGAGGCGTGGACCGACGTTGTTGGCCTCACCGAAGGCGACCGCTACCTGATCGTTAACCCGTTCTTCCACACTTTCGGCTACAAGGCCGGGTTCTTGTCGTGCCTCATCCGCGGGGCGACGATCATCCCCGAACCGGTGTTCGACGTCGACAAAGTGCTGGCCAAAGCCGCCGCCGAGCGAGTCTCGATGCTGCCTGGGCCGCCCACGCTCTACCTGTCGATCCTCGCCCACCCGAACCGTGACAACTACGACCTGTCGACCCTGCGGCTGGCGGTCACCGGTGCCGCGGCGATCCCCGTCGAGATGATTCGCCGGATGCGAGATGAACTGACGTTCACCACCATCGTCACCGGCTATGGGTTGACCGAGTCGACCGGCGTGATCTCGATGTGCCGCGCCGGCGACGACCCGGAAGTGATCGCGTTGACCTCCGGGCGGGCGATTCCCGCGGTGGAGATGCGCGTCATCGACGACGACGGCCTCGAGGTTCCCACTGGTCAGCCCGGAGAAATCGTCGCCCGGGGCTACAACATCATGCAGGGCTACCTCGACGACCCGGTGGCGACGGCCGAGGCGATCGATGCCGATGGCTGGCTACACACCGGCGACATCGGCTGGGTCGACGAGGCCGGCTACGTCCGCATCACCGACCGCAAGAAAGACATGTTCATCGTCGGCGGCTTCAACGCCTACCCCGCCGAGATCGAGAACGCGCTACTCGCCTACCCCGGCGTCGCCCAGGTCGCCGTCATCGGGGTGCCCGACGACCGAATGGGAGAGGTAGGCGCAGCTTTCGTCATCCCGCGCCCCGGCGAATCGGTGGAACCCGAAGCGATGATCGCCTGGGCCCGCGAGCGGATGGCCAACTACAAGGTCCCCCGGTCCGTCCACGTCGTCGACGCCTTGCCGATGAACGCCACTGGCAAAGTCCTCAAGTACGAACTCCGCGCCCGCTGACCGATTTGCTACTGCTGCGCTGGCGGTTCGTTCGCGACGGCGAGACGCCAGTTGATCGTCGCACCGATGTCGCCGAGTACTCCGATCCAGTCGATGAACCGGGCAAATCGGAACACTGGTTCACCATCGCCCTCGGACCGAGGCTCGACAGTCATCATCGTCACGCCGCGTACCGTCACTGTTCGTCCGGTCGCCACCGTGTCGTTGAATTCCGTAGTCGGCTTGTCGGTCTCCGAACGATGGACACCGCGATAGGTCCATTCGACGATCGCACCAGCGTCCCCAGCGCGGCCGCTGTGGTCCTCGCGAATTGAGAAGACCTCACCATCCAATGGTGGGAACCACGCCAACAACTGAGGGGCGAGGTCGCCGGCCGCCAGTTGGCCGGCGACCTCGAACGAATCGCGAACCTTCTCCAGCAGGCCTGTCGGCGATCCGTCGGGGTCTTCGAACAGGCGTCTTCCGGCCTGAGCCGATCGCACGAATTCGTCGGCGTTCATCCGACGCTCCCATCTGCTTTGATGCCACCAGACGCCATCGACGGTGAAACGACCATAACGTCGCCAGTGCCTTGATAGACCCCGACAGAGGGGATACCCCAGTCAGCCATATCGGAATAGAGCGCCGTCTGCCACACACCGTTCTGAACGTGGTTGGCGTGGGTAATCACCCAGGTTGCGTAGCAAGCACCACCCGATAGATCTCGACTAGCGTCGGGAACCCACGTAGTTCGTGCTCGCCAATCGATTCGAGCGAAACCAGATCACCGACGGCCTGGACAACCGCCAGCGACACAAGCACTTCTCCGGGAGCGGCGAGCGCGCACAACCGGGCCACCTGCGACTGCACGATGCCATGGAATTCATCGCCTGCGGGGGTCACCAAACCAATACCGATGCCACACCGAACGGCTGGGGCATGCAAGGGCTCCATGACCGACCACTGCCGCAGGTCGCCTTGCATCGCTCGACCACACTCGACCGCATCGACCGCCCGGCTGAAACTGGCATTGAGACCATCACCGGTGTGTTTGATGAGGTGACCACCGAACTCGGCGATTCTTGTGGTCACGATTCGATCATGTTGTTCGAGAATCATGAAGTACTCGGCATCGCCGAGCCGAGCATTCAGTTCCGTGGAACCGACGATGTCAGTCGTCATAATGCATCGTTCCTGCTGGATCGACCGTAAACCCGAGTGGGATCGCAATCGATGCTCGCCTGCAATCCGATGACATTCATGAACCCACGCCGACATGCCAAGTGCGTCGAATCGCGCCGACGCCTCGAGCAGTAGCGACTCGGAGACATCGTTCGGTCGACCGTCGGCAAGGGCAACCAGGGCCTGCTCGAGCCGAACTTTGGCCAGTTCCGCAAGCAGCCCTTCTCGTTCGCATACACGGTTCGCGTCGGCGAGCAACCGTCGAGCATCATCAAGCCGCCCGAGTACTCGCGCGGCGGTCGCGTTCAGCCGAGAAATCGATGCGGGCCAACCGAGCATGAGTTTGAACCCATTGCGATGAAAGGCTTCGAGCGGGCTGATCGCCGACTCGGCGAGGTCGCGACGATCGAGCATCGCCCCGGCCTCGGCGCACGCTGCGACGATGACCATGCGGTCAAATGTGACCGGGCCGAGGACGCCATGACCCCACGACGCCGACTCGACTGCCGCGAGGAGCGCCGGACGGTCTCGCCGTTCGACCGCGGCCAAGGCGCGGATCGCCGACGGTCGCACGTACGAGTCGACTTCGACTCCAAGCCCGGCCAAATTGTTGGAGCCATCGGTGCGGGAGTCGAGGGCCAGTGCCGTGGGGGCGAACATCGTCGCCGTGTGGCTGTGCCCGGTTCGACGATGCAATCGGGCGGCGCGGGCCAACGCGTCGCGAGCCCCGGGGGATCCGCTGATGACTTGAGCGACGAACAGCAACGCGGCCGCGAAGCCAGCCTCACCGAGTAGCTCCGCCGCTTCGGCATCGGCCGATAGCTCCTCGAGGCCGAGCAGTGCCAAGGTGACTTCCCCAGCCAGAATGTGCGCCATGCAACGTCGGATTCCGACGATCAGCGTTGTGTGGTTCGACGCGCCGCGGCTGGCCAGCGCACACGCCCGAGAGAACGCCATCTCGGCCTGCGGAAGTTCGAGGATGGCCAGATGGCACAGCCCCTCGACGTTAGCCAGGCGGCTGCGAGCATCGGCATGACCTGGAGAAATCTGCGCTCCCGCTTGGACTCGGGCAATACAGCTCAGGGCTTCCATCGGATCTCCGGCGACAAAGAACGCCTGGGCAAGGGTCGCCACGGCGTTGATCGCCTCGGCCGTGTCCAGCGGGTCGCCGACGAGGACGGCTTCGAGTTCGGACGTGACGGCATCCTGTCGACCTCGCAGCGGCCGTTCACCTAAATGGACGCGCACAAGCTCATGGGCGGCGGCAAGTCGCAACGGTCGACAGTCTTCGCCGGCGGCAGTGGCGCTGGCGATCGCCTGCTCAAGCAACGGGATCGCCCGACGGGCATCATTGTCCATGTATGCCGCACGGCCGGCAAGCCACCACCACAACGCAGCTGTCGAGGGGACGAGAGGCAAGGTCGGACCGCCGAGCACTTGGGCGAGTGCTTCTCCCAGCACGTTGGCCGCCGGCCAATCGCCGACTTCCAGGGCGCTCTCGACACCTCGTACAACGTCCAGCGCTTGTTCGCGCGCTCCCCCCGCTCGCACCACCAGCAGACCGGCGGTGATGCGGTCGGTTCCTGACTCGGCGTCACGAGCGATACGGGCGGCCGCGTTCGATTGCACCTGGCGCCGTTGGGTCGACGACATCCGCTCCAATGCGTCGATCCGGCGGGACGGATGGGCGAACCGGGTTCGGCCATGCTCGACCTGCATGAGCCCTGCACCGGCGCTCCTCTGAGTGAACCACCGGACCTCATCGAGCGCCGCGCCCGAGGCGACTGCCAGCTGTGCAGCAGACCACCATCCATCGAGCACCGAGGCAACCGCGATGAGATCGTCGGGCTGATCCGGACGGGGCTGAAGCCCGACGAGATGACCCACACGTTCTGGTACAACGCGCCGCGCCGCGGTCTGGAGTGCGACGACGGGAAGGCTGTCTGTCAACCGGGCAAGCTCGGTGATCTGCGTTCTCGTGAAATAAAAGCCGGCCTGCCGAAGCAACTCGCCCAGATCCGTGAGATCCATTCCGGCAAGATGGACGCGATCGCCCACGACCTCGCCCAAGCTGGCATGCACGGATGCGTCGGGGGCGACCACCTCATCAACGACGAGGAGGAACTTGACCGCCGGAGGTCGAACCCCGGACGTATCCATGGAGGAGATCACGTCGATCAACAACCCAGCGGTGACCGCCGACAGACGATCAGCGTCGTCGACGACGCACACGACTTGGCGGCGGAGGCCAAGAGACTTCAGAGCGCTCACGGCGACGCGTGCGAGCTGCCCCGACTTGAGCTGCCCAAGATCCGGCGCGCTGTGCTCCGTCGCAGCCTCGATCCAGTGGTCGATAAGACCACGGGCCGACAACTGCGGGGTCGCCACGACGGCGCTGACGACGGTACCCAGCTCGGCCTGCGATGCAACCCACCGCGCCAAGGATGAGCGACCGCTACCGCCCGGACCCGATAGCACCATCGTGGCAGGACCTGACGGGTCTCGGAGCCAGACGGCCAGGCGGTGACGCTCGGCAAGACGACCGATCAGTGCGTTGCTGCCGACGGCGATGTTGCCGCCCAAGCGGCTGGACGGGATCGACACCACGTCCCTATGTTGTCCGAATCGAGGACACGAGCGATAGTCAGACTCCCTCCTGCTCGGCGAGATTGGGGAACACCTTCGACACCTTGGCGGTGAGCCAGTCGCCGTAGGTGCCGCCCACGTTGCGCAGGTTGGCTCGGTCCCACCGGGCGCGGGAGTCGTCGGGGGTCACCCAGCCGTCGTCGAGTTCGATCGGCTCGATGACTGCGTCCCAACTCGGGTCGAGGAAGAATGGAAACGACAGCCGGTCGCCCGACGCGTGGTTGCGAACGCGGTGCGGGGTCGATCGGTAGCGGCCGCCGGTCAGCCGATCGAGCATGTCGCCGAGGTTGCACACCAGCAGTTCGGGGTCGGCAGGCACCGGGAGCCAGGTGCCATCGGGTCTCTTGACTTCCAGCCCCGGCCGACCGTCGTGAGCCAGCAGCGTGAGAAGGCCGTAGTCGCTGTGTTCCCCCACCCCCCATCGTTCGGTGCCTGCGGGCCCCGGCGGATGCGGCGGATATCGAAAGATCCGGAACAGCGCAGTCGGGTCGGCGGCCAAGCCGATTCGGAAGAAGTCGGCTTCGAGACCCAGGCCCATGGCCATCGCCGCCAACGTCCGTTGACCGACTTCTTCCACCGCACCCATCCACGCCTCGACGACGGAGCGGAGTCCGGGAATGGGCGTCGGCCAGACGTTCGTGCCGTGGAGCGGCCGCCCGGCAACAACCGACGGATGGTCGGCGGGCAGATCGCGCCCTACGTAGAAGCCTTCCTTCAGGTCCGCGACGCCCGAGGTCAGTTCCCCTTCAAGAGGAAACCAGCCGCGCCAGGCCCGACCCGAGTTGGTCATGGCGATTGCTTCTTTCTCGGCCGTCGGCAACGCGAACAACTCCCGGGCGATATGGTCCATCTCCAATCGCAGGGATCGAGCGATTCCATGCCCGCTGAGCAGGAAGAATCCGACGTTTCGACAGGCCCGGTCGATGAGAACTGGGGCATCGGACGCGCTCAGGTCAACGATCGGAACCATTCAGGGAGGCTAGGCGAACAGAGCAGGTGCGACGGAAAGAGAGCTCCGCCGCCACGATTCGAGGGAACTTCGTACTAAACTCCTCGGTGAAGGGGAGTATCCCGCGAGGTCCGTCGTCATCACGTCCCCTAGGGGATCGGCGCGACCAGCCCACCTGGGCGGAGAGACCTTCCAACCGAAGCACCAATGCCGAAGTTGGGGGAATCACGCGATCCTCTCATCTGCAGTGTTGCCAAGCCGGTTGTGACGTGTCTGACCCAGGCAATCCAAGGAGAACTCCAATGCTGTTCGCTGCCGGCGAAACCGACCGCAACTTTGTCAATCTCGATGTACCGATGTGGGCGTGGTTTGCCCTGGTCGGTGTGCTCGGCGTGATGCTCGCCGTCGACCTGTTCCGCCACCGTGACGACCACGAGCCAACGCCGAAGGAGGCGTTGAAGGAGTCGATCATCTGGGTGATGTGCGGCCTCACCTTCGGCGGGGTGATTCTGGCCTCGTTCGGCGGCGCAGCCTTCGGTGAGTACCTCAGTGGCTATCTCATCGAGAAGTCGTTGAGCGTCGACAACGTATTCGTATGGTCGATGCTGTTCACCACCTTGGCCATTCCGCTCAAGTACCAGCACCGCGTGCTGTTCTGGGGCATCTTCGGAGCGCTGACGCTGCGGGCATTGTTCATCGGTCTCGGCAGCGCGCTGATCACCAAGTTCTGGTGGGTCCTGTTGATCTTCGGGGTCTTCCTGATCCTGACCGGGATCAAGATCATCCGTCACCGGGACGACGAAGGGCACGACGAAGCGACTCGCGGCCTCGGCCTGTTGCGCAAGTTCATGCCCGTGACCGACACGCTCGACGGCCACAAGTTCTTCACCAAGGTGAACATGAAGCGGGCGGCCACCCCGCTGTTCGCGGCGTTGGTGGTGATCGAGGTCACCGACCTTATCTTTGCCATCGACTCGGTTCCGGCGATTCTGGCCGTGTCACATGAGCCCTTCCTGGTATTCGCCTCGAACGCCTTCGCGATCCTCGGTCTGCGGGCGATGTACTTCCTGCTGGCCAATGCTCGCGAGAAGTTCCATTTCCTGTCGCATGCGTTGGGTGGCGTGCTGATCTTTGTCGGCATCAAGATGGCCGTCTCGCACTGGTATCACCTCAATACGTTCATCGCTCTGGGGATCATCATGACGATCCTGGTCGTCGCGATCGTTCTTTCGATCCGCCGCAACGCGGCGGAGAACGCCGGGGTTACGGTCGAGTAGTGACCAGCCCGGGTTGGGAGTCGATGACGTTGGCCGAGCGCGAGCGTCAGTATTCACCCAGCTCGATGATCGGTGGCAATCTCACCGAGGTGATCGCTGCGTACGTTGGCGGGAGTGAGGCCACGCGGTCCCGCTTCCCGCCGACGACCCATTCGTACGGTCCGCACTCCGACGAGTTGGTCGACGTGTTCCGACCCGCCGACCCTCAACCGGCCGAACGGCCGTTGCATGTGTTCTTCCATGGGGGATACTGGCAGGAGCTCGGTCGCCGGGAGTCGTGCTTCCATGTCGCCCCACTGCTCGACGAGGGATGCGTGGTCGCCGTGCCCGACTACTCCTTGGCCCCGCACGCGTCCCTCGACGAGATCGTCGACCAATGCATCCGAGCGCTCGGATGGTGCATCGACCAGGCCCAGCAGTGGGGAGCCAACCCAAATCGGGTCATCGTGTCGGGTTCGTCGGCCGGAGCTCACCTTGCGGCGATGGCCCTCGCCGTCGAACCTCGAGTACGCGCCGCCATGCTGTTTTCGGGGGTCTACGACCTCGCTCCGCTGATCGGCACCTACATCAACGAAGCGGTTGGCATCACTCCCGAGACGGCGGTCCGCTTGAGCCCGATTCATCTTCGACCCGCTCGTGGACTGCCGATCATGGTCGTCGATGGTGAGATCGAGACCGACGAATTCCACGCCCAGAGCGACGCGTTCGCAGCCGCCTGGGCTCGCCACGGTTGTGCCATCACCCGGATCACCATGCCCGGACGAAACCACTTCGACGTGCCCAGCGACCTCGGCCGCCTCTGGCTTCAGGCCGAGGGCCGCAACATCGATGTGTTTGTGCGTTCAGTAGCGCTGGGAGCTACCGAATGCACAGGCACGGCTATGTCCGCCGCTATCTGAAAGCAAGTTGACACACGTCATTCCGGCGGTGGGTCGATCCGACGTTCGATCTGGCGGATGGGCGACCTACCATCGGCCGAGCGCTAGACGCTGCGCCGGTGAGAGGGGAACAACGTGAGAGGGATCGTCTACGACGGTACGACAACGAGCTTGGTGACCGACCTGGAGCTGCGCGCTCCCGGGCCGCGGGACGTGATCGTGCAAATCGTTGCCGCCGGGCTGTGCCACAGCGATCTGTCGTATATGAGCGGCCTCTACCCCGTGCCGTCGCCCGGGGTGTGCGGTCACGAGGCCGCGGGTATCGTTGCCGAGGTCGGTTCGGCCGTGACCCACGTGAAGCCCGGCGACCACATCATCGTTGCGACGCTGGCCGCCTGCGGCATGTGCGAGTACTGCCACGACGGTCGCCCGACGGCGTGCCGGGCGACCCTTGGCAACTGGACCCAACCGTTCACCCTCAACGGCGACCCGATCTACAACTTCGCCGCCACCAGTGCGTTCGCCGAGCGGACGGTCGTGCGTGACATCCAGTGCGTGAAAATCCCCGACGATGTACCGCTCACCTCGGCCGCGCTCGTCGGCTGCGGCGTGGTCACCGGAATGGGCGCGGTGTTCAACCGGGCCAACGTCAAGCGAGGCCAGTCGGCAGTCGTCTTCGGCGTCGGCGGCGTCGGGCTGAACGTGATTCAGGCCCTGAAGGTGCAGGGGGCGACGACGATTATCGCCGTCGACACCATCGCCGACAAGGAGCCGTTGGCCAGGCAGTTCGGGGCGACCCACTTCCTAGACGGACGACGCGACGACCTGATCGAGGCCGTTGTCGACATCTGCCCCTTCAACGACTCGATGCCCCGCGGACCGTTCAACGGCGGCGGCGTCAACTGGGCGTTCGACTGCGTCGCCCACCCGCAGGTGACCTGGAATGCCCTCGAGTGCCTCGACTGGGAAGGCAACGTGGTTGTCATCGGCGTCTCGGGGCAGACCGCCGAGTTCCACGGACTCTACGGCCGCCTCACCCAGGTCGACCGAGGCATCATCGGCTGCCGCTACGGCACGGTGTCACCGCATCGCGACATCCCGCGGATCATCGAGCTCTACCGCCGCGGCGAAATCCTGCTCGACGAGCTGGTCAGCGCATCGTTCCCCGTCGAGCAATGGCAAGACGCCGTTCATCAGATGGAAGCGGGCCGCGTCGCCCGCGGCGTTCTCACGTTCTGAATGCCGGAATCGACGACATTGCGACTAGATCATTCGGCCTAACTCGCCGTCACCCACCGTCACCGACGATGCGCCCAAATAGTCTTCGCCCAACTGAGTTCGACCAGTCTCGGGATGGCCCGAGCGTTCGGGAGGTTTTTCTGTGTCCAGATTCCGTGTAGCCGGAGCGGTACTCGCCGGTCTGTCGATCGCCGCATCGGTCATCGCCCCGCTTGATGCCGGGGCGCTACGGTCCGACTTCTTCGGTGACGGCAATCACGACATCCCGTGGTACAACCCCAACACGGTGAGTCTGCTCAACGGCAAGTCGACGCCGAGCTGGACGCAGGTCGCCAACGCCTTCACCAGTGCCCCCCCGATCTGGGCCGAGACCGGACGATTCAACGGCTTCGAGGACCCGAACCCTCCGTCCGTCCCCGCACCCGGCGGCGACTTCGGTGATATCGCCTGGTACGACGGCAGTTCGATCCACACGTACTTCGGTCGGCCGAGCGGCGAGTTCGTCAAGGTGAGCAACACCGCGACCAGCGTTCCAACCCCGGTCTGGGCCGGGACTGGCGACTTCAACGGCGACGACTTCACCGACATCGCCTGGTACTCGGGTGGGGCGATCAAGATCTACCGCAGCCTCGGTAACGGGGTCTTCTCGCTCAGGAGCGCAGCGCGAACGGCTTCGGTACCGACGTGGGCCGGTACTGGAGACTTCAACAACGACGGCCGTGAAGACATCGCCTGGCTGGCCGGTGGATCGATCACCCTCTATCTCGGTCTCAATGACACGGTCGGCGATTGGACCGTTGTCAGCAATACTGCGACTGTGCCGAGTTTCGACTGGGCCGGCTCGGGAGACTTCGATGCCGACGATCACGACGACATCGCCATCCACGTCGGTAATGCGCTCAATGTGTACTACGGGGGCAGCGGCGTTAATCCTCAGTGGACCCTCGTCCCCAGCGCGGTCACCGGACTTGCCACTCCCGTTTGGGCGGGCAGCGGCGATTTCAACGCCAAATGCTCGGTGATTAGCCCCGACGACATCGCCTGGTTCGTGGGTGGGGCCATCGAATTGATCTACGGGACCGACGCCCCGTCATGCGACCCGCCCAATCCTGGGGACCCGAACCCCCCGGCCCCGCGTGGATTCACCCGGGCTGCCAACACGATCAGCAACCTGGCCAGCCCCCGGTGGGCCGGATCGGGCCAGTTTGCGGGCCAGATCGGCTATGGATTCCCGACCACAACGGTGCCCGGAGCACCCACGAGCGTCGTGGCCACGGCCGGGAACGCCACGGCCAATGTGACCTGGGTCGCGCCGGTCGATAACGGCGGAGCGGCGATTCAGAACTACACGGTGACGGCCACCCCCGGCGGTGCCACCCAGACGGTCGCAACCACCTCGGCTGCCTTCGCCGGGCTGACCAACGGCACGGCCTACACGTTCAGCATCGTTGCTCGCAACAGCGTCGGCACCGGGCCCGCGGCGGTGTCGAACCCGGTGACTCCCTCTACAACTCCTCCGCCTCCGCCGCCTCCGCCGCCCCCGGCGGGGTACGTCGAGTACACGCCGCTCGTCCCGGCCAGGTTCCTCGACTCCCGCACGTCGGGTACGACGTTCGATTCCCAATCACAGCGACTGGGCACCCGCATCGCTGGCTCGACGACTGAACTCAAGGTCGCTGGGCGCGGCCAGGTTCCCGGGACTGCCGTTGCCGTTGCTCTGAACGTCACGGTCACGGGCGCCGCGGCCGAGGGTTACGTGACGGTGTGGCCATGTGGAGATACCCAGCCCAACGCATCAAGCCTCAACTATGCCGCCGGCAGCACCATCGCCAACGCGGTGATCTCCAAGCCGGGAACCGATGGCAAGGTGTGCCTGTTCACCTCGGGTTCGATCGATCTGCTCGCCGACGTCGGCGGGTTCTATCCCGTCGGAACCAAGTACACCCCGCTCGTGCCGGCCCGCCTGCTCGAGACCCGTGAAGGATCGACGGTCGACAATCGATTCCGGGCGCTCGGCGTCCGCAAAGCCGGCAGTACCACCGAACTGATCGTCGGCGGTCGAGGCGGTGCGCCCGACAACGCCGCCGCCGCGGTCCTGAACGTCACGGTGGTCGGCGCAGCCGGCGACGGGTACGTCACCGTCTGGCCATGCGGATCGACCCAACCCGACGCGTCGAACCTCAACTTTGCGGCAGGCGACACCATCCCCAACGCCGTGATCACCAAGCTCGGCACCGACGGCAAGGTTTGTCTGTTCACGTCGGCCGACATTCAGATGCTGGCCGACCTCAACGGGTACTACCCGGCCGGCAGCCAGTACACCCCGGTCGTCCCCGGCCGCATGATGGACACTCGGTTGGGCGGGGCGACGACCGACACCCAATTCCAGCGCATCGGCGTACGTACGGCTGGCTCGACCACCGAACTGCTGATCGGCGGTCGCTACAACGTCCCGGCCAACGCCTCGGCCGTCGTGCTCAACGTCACCGCCGTTGGCGCCCAGGCTGGCGGGTACATCACCGTCTGGCCGTGTGGGGCGACCCAGCCGAATGCATCAAGCCTAAACTTTGATGCTGGCGACACCATCCCCAACGCAGTGATCACCCAGCTTGGTACGGGCGGGAAGGTCTGCATCTTCACCTCGGCCAGCACCGACATGCTCACCGATCTGGGCGGGTACTACCCGGCACCGTAGCCGGACCGTCGGCTGGCCGGGGTGGGTGTCACCTCGGCCAGTCGACAGGTGGGTGCGCCTCTCTAGGATGCGACCCGATGGCATCGACGACGAGCATGATCGACCCGACGGACAAGACGCTGTGGGAGCTCATTGTCGAGCGGGCTGCGCTGACGCCCAGCAAGCGCATGGCCCTCGACGAGCAGGGTCGCACGATGACCTATGGCGAGTATCTCGCCTGGTGCGAGCGGGCCGCCGCCGGGCTGGCGGCCCGAGGTGTCGGTGAGGGCACACGGGTGTCGTGGATTCTGCCGTCGCGGTTCGAGTCGTTCGTGTTGGCCGGGGCGTTGGCTCGGTTGGGTGCCGTACAGAACCCGATCCTGCCGATTTATCGCCAGCGCGAGGTGGGGTTCATCACCCGTCAGAGCGACTGTCGGTTGTTGATCGTGCCCAACGTGTTCCGGGGGTTCGCCTTTCCCGAGATGGCTGCCGAAGCCGTTGCCGGTCAGGACGTCGACATCCTCGTCGTCGACCCCGACCTGCCCGACGGTGATCCCGCGACGCTGCCGCCGTTCCGCCCGGCCTATGAGGAACTGCGCTGGCTGTTCTACTCCTCGGGGACCACCGCCGACCCAAAGGGAGCCAAGCATTGCGACCGCTCGCTGTCGGCGGCCAACGACGGGATGCAGTGGTCGTTGCAGGTGACCGATGCCGACAAGGCCGCCGTGGTGTTTCCAATCACTCACATCGGTGGACTGGTCTGGTTGTTCAACGCGATGCAGACCGGCGTGGAACTCTTGATGGTCGAGACGTTCAGCCCGGCCGATACCCCTCGCTGGTTGGGCGAAAACGGATGCACGTGCGCCGGAGCCGGGACCGTCTTCTGGCTCGCCTACCTCGCCGCCCAACGAGTGCTACCGGAGGGCGAAAAACTCTTTCCCGACGTACGGATCCTCCCCGGCGGTGGTTCACCAAAGCCGAAGTCGTTGCATGCCGAAGCGATGGCGGCGTTCGGCGCGCCGTTGATCGGCGGTTGGGGGCTGACCGAGACACCGATCAACACGATGATGCACATTGACGATCCCGACATCAAGAAGGCCGAGACCGACGGGCGGGCGTGCCCGGGCGTCGAGATCCGCGTCGTGATGGAGGACGTCGAATTGGGCGCGAACGAGGAGGGCGAGCTGCGGGTGAAGGGTCCACAGGTCTGCCTCGGCTACCTCGACTCGTCGCTCGACGCCGAAGCGTTCGACGATGACGGGTGGTTCCGCACCGGCGACCTCGGCGTCATCGACGAGGGCGGCTGGGTGTCGATCACCGGTCGACTGAAGGACATCATCATCCGCAAGAGCGAGAACATCTCGGCCAAGGAGATCGAAGACCTACTCTTTGCCCACCCGTCCGTCGGAGATGTGGCGGTGATCGGCGTGCCTGACCCGGCCAGTGGTGAGCGAGCCTGCGCGGTCGTCGTGACTCCATCGGGCGCCGAGCCGCTCGAGTTTGCCGACATGGTCGCCTATCTCAAAGAACGTCAGCTCTCGAATCACAAGATCCCCGAGCAACTCGAATTCATCGACGCACTGCCGCGCAATCCCAGCGGCAAGGTGCTTAAGCGCGACCTGCGCGTCGCGTACTCCCGCTAACCCCTTCATTTCTACGTTCCGTCTCGACCACAAGGACATCATCATGAATCGCTTTGAAGGCAAGAATGTGCTGGTCACCGGCACCGGATCGGGTATCGGCCGGGCCGTCGCCATGCGCCTCGCCGCCGAGGGAGGTCATGTCGCCTGCACCGACCTGAAGGGGGCCGACGACACCGCTGCGGCGATCCGCGAGGCCGGCGGCCAGGCGATCGACCGCGTTCTCGACGTCGGCGATGCGCCGATGGTCGAGTCGGTGGTCAACGACATCGCCGCCACGCTTGGTGGCCTCGACGTGGTCTGCAACATCGCCGGCATCGGCAACTTCGCCCATTCGCACGAGGAGACCCCCGAGAACTTCCTGCGAATCATGAACGTGAACATCAACGGCACGTTCTTCGTGTCGCGCTACGCCTTGCCTTATCTGCTCGACGGCGGTGGCGTGATCGTCAACACGGCGTCGAATGCCGGTTTGATGGGCCAGCCCTGGAGCGCGGCGTATTGCGCGTCGAAGGGCGGCGTGGTCATGCTCACCAAGGCGCTGGGCTTCGAGTATCAGGATCGCGGCGTGCGGGTGAACGCCATCGCCCCGGGCGGAACGATGACCAACATCGTCCACTCGTTCGGACTGCCCGAGGGAGCCGACTTCAAGCGGATGCACCGGATGATGTCGCCGATGGGGATGTCGGAGCCATCAGACATCGCCGCCGCATTCGCCTTCGTCGCCTCCGATGAAGCGAAGTTCATGACCTCGACAATCGTCAGCGTCGACGCCGGCCTCGTCGGCTGACATTCCAACGACAAGTCACTCACAATTTTGTTACGCTCGAAAATGTGAGTGATTTTGTCGGACGCCGAGAAGAACTGGGGAAGCTGCAGGGCCACCTCGCGGCCGTCCGTGCCGGACGTTCTCGGCTGCTCGTGATTCGGGGCCGCCGTCAGGTCGGCAAGTCCCGGCTGATCACCGAATTCGTGCGCCAAGCCGACGTTCCTCAACTCTTTGCCACTGGATCGCTGCAGTCCACGGTCCGCGCCGACCTCGGTTTACTCGCAGCAGAGGTCGCACGAAGTAGCACGCTGCCCGGCCGAGATCTCCTGTCATCAAACCTGCTGACCACGTGGGACGGGGCGCTGCGCCTCATCGCCGCCGCCTTGCCAATCGACGGTCCGGCGATCGTCGTGCTCGACGAGTTTCCGTGGTTCGTCCGCCGCGATCCGGGGCTCGAAGGTGCGCTGCAGGTGATCTGGGATCAGGTCTTAGAGAACAAACAGGTTCTGTTGATCTTGGTGGGTTCCGACCTGGCGATGATGGAAGCGTTGTCGACATACGGTCGCCCGTTGTACGGACGGACTAAGGAACTCACGGTCCGACCCTTCAACGCCGGCGACACGGCGACGATGCTCTCCCACGTTTCCGACGCTGGTGATGCGCTCGACTTTCAGTTGATCACGGGCGGGTTCCCGCGACTCGTCGGCGACGCCGCGACGTACGAGACCGCCCGGCAGTTCGTACACGCCGAACTTCGTGACGACAACAGCAGCCTGTGCGTGAACGCCATGCGCATGCTGGAGGCAGAGCTGCCGAGCGGCTCTCAAGCCGACCCCGTGCTCCGTGCCATAGGAAGCGGAGAGCGAACGTTTCGCAACGTCGCCCACAGCAGCGGGCTCGCTGATCAACCTGTCCAGCGCGCCCTGGCCACGCTGATCGAGAAGGACCTCGTCAGGCGCGATCTTCCGACCTCGGTCCCACCCGCCGAGCATCCGCGGTACCGCATCGCCGATTCGTACCTTCGGCTATGGCTCGCACTCATCGACCCAGGACTCTCAGACACGCAACGGGGCCGCCCCGACCTGGCGATCGACCGTTTCGAACGTTCATGGCCCGCCTGGCGAGGACGGGCTGTCGAACCGCTCGTCCGCGAGGCGCTTGCCCGCATGGCAGTCGACGACGCCCGGCTGGGAAATGCCGCTCACGTCTCGGGCTGGTGGCCACGAAACAACAATCCCGAGGTCGACCTGGTCGGCGTCGACCGCGCCGCGGACCCAACGTCGATCAGGTTCGTCGGTTCAATCAAGTGGCGTGAGAACGCCCCGTTCGGACGCGAAGACCTACGGAAGCTCCAGGTCGATGCAAACGCCGTCCCCGGAGCAGATGCCGCCACCCCGCTGGTCGCCGTTGCGCGCCAACAGGTCGATGTTGACGGGGTGATCGCATACACCGCCCGCGACCTTGTCGGGGCGTGGGGGCCGCACTGCTCAGGATGACTTCAAGTTGTCGCGCTCAGCCGAGCGCGACCACACCGACGGCGGCCGCGATCAGCGCACCGTTGCGGACTACCGACCAGTGATCGATGGGTCGGGGGCGACGGCCACCGAAGCAGGCACACGGCGGGCGAACGCCTTGCTGCAGGCGCACGACGAGCAACCCGGTGAACACGGCGAGCACCGCTGCGGTGGCCGCCGCCGCCACCCGGGGGGTGATTCCGGCCACCAAGGCCGCGCCGAGCGCCAGTTCTACGGGGGCGACCAGCGGAATCAGGCGCACCGGGGCACCGAGGGCTCGGGCCTGCGATGGCCACGCCCGGTTGGACAGTTTCCCAACGCCGGCGGCGAGCATCACCAGCCCGAGCACAACTCGAATGGCCGTGATCATCGGGGCTACAGCTCGATGGTCAGGCCTTCGCGGGCGGCCAACACCTCGACCCCAAGCGAGCGTCCGAGGGCGGCGGCACATGCGGTGAGCTCGTCGACGACCTCGTCGCGGCGAACCGGGTCGTGGTGGAACAGCGCCAGCGCCTTCACCCCGCACTGGGCGGCCAGACGCACTGCGTACTCGATCGTGCAGTGACCCCAGTTGTACTTCTGGGCAAACTCGGCGTCGGTGTACTGGGCGTCGTGGATCAGCAGATCGACCCCTTCGACCAGTTCTCGGGCACCGTCAGCCACCCCGTACGAACCGTCATAGGGCTGCTGGTGGTCCGACAGATAGGCCACACTGCGCCCGGAGTGCGTGACCCGATAGCCGAGCGTGTTGCCCACATGGGGGACCAGGCGGGCCTTGACCATCGCACCCCCGACGAGGAAGTCGTCATCGCTGATGTCGTGGAATCGCAGCGTGCCCGGAATGTGCTCCAACGAAATTGGGAAGTGCGGAGGCTGCATGAACGCCTTGACGGCCCGCCATACCGGCCGCCCGTCTTCCTGGATCGGCGCATACACGTCAAGCTCGGCCCCGGTTCGTAGGATCGGCGAGAAGAACGGCAGGCCCTGGGTGTGATCCCAATGCAGGTGCGAGAGCAGGCAGGTACCGCGAAACGTGCCGTCGGTCGGCTGGGTCAGACCGAAGTACCGCAATCCCGTACCGAGGTCGAAAATCATCGGCTGTTCGCCGGGCATCGACAACGAGACGCACGAGGTGTTGCCGCCGTAGCGGGCGATCTCCGGACCATGGCAGGGCGTGGAACCACGCACTCCATGGAACGTGACCGAGAAATCATCGGAAGTCCCCATGCTGATCGCCCCACCGTAAACACCACAGCACCCAATGTCCACGTCGGGTTCGTGTGATGTTGGTCGCACGTTGGGGTGTACGTTCCTTTTTGTGAGTGTCCCATCTGTGCCGAACCTGCCCGATGGCCTGGTGATTGTCGTCAAACAGGAGTGCGCCACGTGTGTGATGGTCGTGCCCGTTGTTGCTGCACTCCAGGTCGGTCACCTCCCTGTGACGGTGCTGGTGCAGGACGAGTCGACGTTTCTGGGGGACCTTCCCCATGAGGTGGACAGTGACCTGGCGTTCAGCTGGCACCACGACATCGAGACAGTTCCGACGATCATTCGAGTCGTCGACGGGGTCGAAGTTGACCGCACGGTCGGCTGGGTTCGCACCGAGTGGCATCGGGTGACGGACCGCGACGACCTGGGCACCGAGTTGCCCGCCTTCCGCCCGGGGTGCGGGTCGCTGTCGGTCGACCCCGACCGCGTCGACGCCCTACGCGCCCGGTTCTCGGGTTCCACGCTGGCGGCCCGGCGGGTGGAGTTTGCCAAACTCGAAGACGAGATCGAGGCGATGTTCGATCGCGGTTGGACCGACGGATTGCCCGTCGTACCGCCGACCGAGGAACGGGTGCTGCGGATGCTGGAAGGCACCACACGGGCCCCGAACGACGTCGTCGCGGTCGTGCCTCCCGACCTGGTCGAGGTGACGATCGAGAAGATCGCGATCAACGCGGTGATGGCCGGCTGCAAGCCTGAGTATCTGCCGTGGGTGATCGCCGCGGTCGAGGCCATCTGCACCGATGCCTTCAACATCCATGGCGTCCTCGCCACCACCATGCCGGTGGGCCCGGTCATCATCTGCCAAGCCATTCCACCGCGACGAACTGGTCGCGCGGATCCA
>JANNNL010000349.1:0-6486 GCA_031398525.1 Actinomycetes bacterium
CTGCCGCTGATGCGGTTCCTGCGGGCAATGCGGAGGCACCGGCGAAGAAACCCAAGGAGGCAAACAGGGGCCCGAGCCGTCGCGGTTCGGTCGAGCGTTGGAGCAGCATTCGGCTGAGGTTGTCGATCAACGACAGGCTCAGCCCGACGATCGGGAGAAGGACGAAGACCGCCGGGGATTCGGTGAACAGCCCGATGCCGATGCATGTCATCGCCGTGACGGCAAGCGCCCCGATGAGGGCCTGGCGGAGTTGTGACCGTCGGACCGCGACGGTGAGCGCCACCGTGCTCAGCAGCGCTCCGCCGCCGACCAGCGCAGAGAGCAGGCCTGGGCCGCGATCGCCCATATCGAGAGCGTCGATGGCGATGATGACGAGGAGCATGTCGAAGGCGCCGATGACGAGATTTCGTGCCGACGAGACCGCCAGCACCCCGATCGCCCACGGTCGTTCGCTCATTTCGGCCAGTGTGACCCGTACGACTCGCCGCGGCCGCTCGGCGGTCTTCGTGCTGGTCTGAGCGATTTCGCGGGGAGACGGGTGCCAAGCCGTGGCGATGACCGCGGTCCCCATGAAACCGGCGCAGGCGATGAATACCGCCGTTGGACCGCTGGCCCCGCTGAGGGTGGAGGCGACCAGCGACCCGATGAGTGCGCACGAACTGTCGGCGTACGAGATCCGTAGGTTGCCGGTGACCAGACTCTCGGTCGACCGGGCAACGACCGGTAACAGGGCGGCTCCCGTCGGTCGCAGCGTGTTCATCGCGCCGAGTCCGATGACGACGCAGGCGGCGACGACCGGGGTGGGTAGACCAAGCGACGAGGTGATCGCCGCGCCGGCGAAGGCTGTGGTTTGCACGGCGAAGCCGGCGAGGCGTACCGCGTGGGGGCGATATCGCGCCGTCAAACCAGCTGCGATCGGTGCACAGATCAGGGATGGGGCCAGGACGCCGAGCGACACCAAACCGACCGCCGAAGATCCACCCCAGCGGAACGCATGGACGAGCACACCGAAGATGACCGCCCAATCGGTGACGACGGTGAGCAAATGAGCGAGCACTAGCAGATTGAGCCTCGTCTGTCTCACCCGTTGCACCTCCGGTCGCTACACCTGCCCCTTCGCAATCGGCCAGGGCCGTCGAAGGTTAGCCGGAGGCCGTTGTGCGACGATGCCTGTAGCGCCCAGCGACTGGCCTGCGGTGGTCGCGTGCCTGTCGGTCGACCCAATACATTGCTCGTGTGACGACTTCCAACACCGAACGCCGGCGCATGACGACTGCGACCGAGACCACGGCCCGCGCCGCATCGCACGCCGAGGCGTTTCTCGCCGGGCTGCAGGACCGTCGCGTCGCCGGACCGCTCGATCTGCCCGCCCTGCGCGCCAAGTTCGGTGGCCCGGTGCCCGAAGCCGGCGAACACCCCTCGGCAGTTATCGACGCGCTCGTCGCCGCGGCCGAGCCTGGGTTGGTGGCCACCGCCGGGCCGCGCTACTTCGGGTTCGTTACCGGTGGGGTCGTCCCGGCTGCGGTTGGGGCCGACTGGCTGACGTCGACCTGGGACCAACAGGGTTCGCTGGGCGTGTCGTCGCCGGCCGCGGCGGTGTGTGAGGAGGTCGTGGCCGGGTGGTTGTTGGACTTGCTCGGGCTGCCGACCGGGAGCGGCGTTGGGTTGGTGACCGGTGGGCAGATGGCCAACACGACATGTCTGGCGGTCGCCCGGCGAACGGTGTTGCGTCGTGCCGGGTGCGACCCCGACCGAGATGGCCTCGCTGGCTGCCCGCCGGTCGCAGTGGTCGTCGGGGGCGAGGCGCATACGACGATTGGGCGTTCACTCCAATTCCTTGGCATCGGCCGGGCCCAGGTGCTGCCCGTCGAGGTCGACGGGCAGGGCTGCATCGGACGGGGCGCGGTTGATCGTGCGCTCGCCGCCCTGCCACCTGGGACGCCGACGATTGTGTGTGCCCAGGCTGGCAACGTGAACTCCGGTTCGTTCGACCCGCTCGATGACATTGCCGAAGCCTGCGCGGCCCGAGGGGCCTGGCTGCACATCGATGGTGCGTTCGGACTGTGGGCGGCGACCAGCCCATCGCGACGGTCACTGCTCAATGGTCACGACGGCGCGGATTCATGGGCGGTTGATCTGCACAAGTGGTTGAACGTGCCGTACGACAGCGGCGCGGCGATCATGCGCGACGCCGCCAACCAGGCCGACAGCCTGCGGATGTCGGCGCCGTATCTGGTGGCGGGCGAGGAGTTGCGCGATGGATCTTCATACGTTCCCGAGTCCTCTCGCCGCGCTCGATGTTTCCCGGCGTGGGCCGCGATCCGCAGCCTTGGCCGCCAGGGCATTGCTGAGATGATCGACCGCTGCTGCGACCTTGCCATCCGATTTGCCGGGCAGCTCGCGCAACACCCCGAGGTCGAGGTGCTCAATGAGGTCGTGATCAACCAGGTGATGGTCCGACTCGATGACTCCGACGATCGGACCCGGGCCTGGATCGCGGCGATCCAGGCCGAGGGCACCTGCTGGGCGGGGCCGACGACCTGGCACGGCATGGTCGCGATGCGCATCTCGGTGTCGAACTGGTCGACGACTGCCGACGACATCGACCGTTCGACTGCGGCGATGCTCGACTGCATCCCCGGCCGCCAAGGATGAGCAGCTCACCGCGGTCGCAGCGACCGCATCCGCCGAGGCGGGCGTCGTCTGGGATTCAGGCTGGTTGGTCGGCGGCGAACGAGACCGTCACGACTCGCTCCTCGGTACCGCGCACCACCGTGATCGACACGGAGTCGATGTCGCCGGCGAGCCCGTCGTACAGCGCGTCGATCGAGGACAACGAGGTATCGCCAATCGCGACCAACAGGTCGCCCTGGGCGATGCCGGCTCGCGAGGCCGGGCTCGGGTCCTGGACTTCGCGCACCAGCAGCCCGTCGCGTTCGGGGAGTCCGACCGAACGGCGCAGCCTGGCGGCGACCGCTGGCGCAGCGAGGGCGACGCCGAGTTGTGGGCGGGCGACTGACTTGCCGGCGGCAAGATCATTGATCTGACTTTGCAGCGCTGCATTCGCCGGGCGAGCGATGTAGAAGCCGCGTCCGGTGCGGTGCGTATTGACTCCGACGACGCGACCCTCGGCGTCGACGAGCGGGCCACCAGATGAGCCGCGAGCGAGCGGCGCGCTGTGCTCCACCCCACCCGAGACCTTGCGGCCGCGTGGGCCGTCGAACGACAGGTCGGCCGATGTGACCATTCCAAATGAGATTCGAAGTTGCCGGCCCCCGCGACTGAGGGCGAAAACGACGTCGCCAGCCGCCGGAATCTGGTCAGACCACGCTGCGGGCCGGGCGTCCGCCGTGTCGGCGTCAAGGACGACGAGATCACCGTCGCCGTCGGCTCCAGCGGTCGTTCCCTGCACCGACCGACCGTCGGCGAAGGTCACCGAAGTCGAGCGATCGTGCAGATTGTGAGCATTGGTGAGGACCTTGCCGGCAGCGATGACGATGCCGGTTCCCCGGCCGTCACGGCCGATCGAGACGACGGAGTCGCCAAGCTGGTCGAGGATCGACCGGGCAGAGGTGGAGAGTTCCTGAGTGAGTGTCATGTTCCTTGCTTTCCACTAGTTACTAGTGAGTTGCAAGTAACATACTGGTTGTGAGAGCACATCCACACCATCCCGGGCGAAGACTTTCCAACGCGCCAAACTCGGCACCGATGCCGTCGAACAATCTCGCCCGTGCGCTCGCCGTCGTCGGCGATCGGTGGACGTTGCAGATCGTGCACGCCCTCCTCGAAGGTCCGAAACGCTTCGGAGAGCTCGCCGAGTCGCTACCGCCAATCGCCCCGAACATCCTCACTGGCCGCCTCCGCCAACTGGTCGGCGAGGGTCTCGTCGCAGCCACGCCCTACAGCAGCCGGCCGCTACGCCTCGCCTACGCCATCACAGCTTCCGGTCGTGAACTCGAGGGTTCGGTCGCGCTCTTGGAAACCTGGGGTGCACACCTCGGCGGCGGCAATGACGGAGTCGCCCACCTCGCATGCGGCACACCACTGGAGGCCCGCCTCTACTGCACCACGTGCGAACGAGTGGTCGACGACCTCCACGCTGACCAAGTCCACTGGGCCTGACCCTTCGGCGGGCGTCGCTGCAACACCGGTGCGTCAGTCGGTCACCCTCGGTCCCCGTCCTCAGTCCGCCTCGCCAGACCAGCCGGAAATGCCAACGATACGGAGCACCAGTACGTGGGAGAAGGGTTGGTCGCGGTATTGCGGGTAGCGCCCAGCCAGCCCTGCGGCCAAGGCCGCCGTCCGGTCGGCGTCGAGGTGACGTTGCCAATGCAACTCGGCCCGCACCCACCAGAGCCGTGACCAGTCGGCAGCGTCCCAGTGCTCCACAAGCAGCGTGGCCCGCGGATCTGCCTCAAGGTTCCGTTCCCGCTGGAGCCGCGTCGACGTCTTCGGCTTCACGCGGTCGACAGGCACGCCAACGAAGCCGTCGTCGTCGACGACGTATGCAACGGGCACCGCATCGACTCCCCGTGTGGCATGGACCGTGCACAGGATCCCGTGGTCGTGCACCAACAAACGGGTTCGCGCCTCGTCGTCGGCGAGTCTCACCGCGGGAACCAAGTGTCGATCGACCAGGGGGTCACAATGATGGCGTGGCGATGCATAGAGCAGGAGGTCAGATGGTAGTTCGTGGGATCGGATGGTCAATCAACAATCGAGCGGAGCACGGTGAAGGCGACGAATTCCTGAGTCACCGCTCTGTCTGTCGCCAGCGATGGTTGCGACGTGTTGGCCCTGAGGCGAGACTGTCGGCGTGAGTTCTGTCGCCGATGCCCTCGCCGTTCATCTTGACGCTGGCGAGGTGGCCGGTGTCGTGGCGGTCGTCGGTCGTGGGTCTGACCTCGAAGTCACGGTGCTTGGCGATCAGACCGTCGGCGGTCCGGCGATGCGGGAGGACTCGTTGTTCCGGATCGCGTCGGCCGGCAAGCCGATCACCGCCGCGGCCGTACTCACGTTAATCACCGATGGTCACCTGCGATTGGACGATCCGGTCGGCGACGTACTGCCCGAGCTTGCTGCACCACGGGTGTTGCGCGAGCTCACCGGAGCGGTCGACGACACGGTTGAGGCCGTTCGTCCGATCACCGTGCGCGATCTCTTGCGGTCAACGAACGGGCACGGATTCCCGTCGGACTTCTCTGCGCCTGTCGTCCAGCTCTTGATGGAACGACTTCACCAGGGCCCGCCCCAACCGCAACACATGCCAGCGCCCGACGATTGGATGGCGACACTTCGGGGGATCCCCTTATTGCATCAGCCCGGTGACGGGTTTACGTACAACACCGCGTTCGACATCCTCGGTGTCCTCGTTGCCCGGGTCAGTGGACAGTCGTTCGCTGACTATGTCGACGATCGGATCTTCCGACCGCTTGCGATGACCGACACCGGGTTCTCATTCCCGCCGGGATCCTCAGACCGGGTGACCACCTACTACCGCAGTGGCGACGGCGGGGCCCTCGAGGTCGTTGATGCGTCCGACGGTCAATGGACGAGCGAACCGGCCTTCGCGTCAGGCGCAGGCGGATACGTATCGACGGCTGCGGACTTGTTGGCCTTCTATCGGATGCTTGTCGCCGGCGGTGGAGACGTGCTCCCTCGTGCGCACGTGGCGGCGATGATGACCGACCAGTTGAGCCCGTCGATCCGCGCTACCGACACGGTGTTCCTCGACGGCCAGTCGTGGGGATATGGAGGTGGCGTCGACATCGCCGTCCGCAAACCCTGGAACGTGCTCGGCCGATTTGGCTGGGTGGGAGGTACCGGCACCTCCGCCTATGTCGTTCCTTCCGACGACAGCATCGCCATCTTGCTCAGCCAAACCGAACTCGGCGGCCCCGGTGGAGCCGCAATCCTTGAGTCGTTCTGGACGGCCGCCGCGATCAAGCTCGGTCACAACACCTGACCGCTGCGGGGCGCGATCGGCGCTGGCGGCCCTAGCGATCACTGAGCGTCTGGAGGCAGGAGCATCACGTAGCCGTCTGTTCCGTGCAGACGGATCCGTTGCCCGTCACGGATTCGTTCGGTGGCGCGTTCCACGCCCACGACGGCGGGCAGGCCGTACTCGCGTGCGATCACGGCGCCATGGGTCATCATGCCGCCGACCTCGGTCACCAGGCCTGCGATCGCTACGAACAGTGGCTTCCAGCTCGCGCCTCCTCGACCGCCGCGGCCGGCCGTACCACGTCGAGGTGGATGCGGTTTCGAAGCGGCCGCGGCTCCGTCGACTGCCGGATCCGAATCGCAGGGTCCCGCCGCAACGGATCCACCAAACCGCCGTCCTGCCTAGTGGTGCCGCGCATTAGTTCCTTGAACGTGCGCTACGCGGCGCGGGTGGCGTCGTAGACCCACTTGAACGGGGTGGCGGTCTGGTTGCGGTGCTCGATGAAGGCGAGCATTTTGGTCACGAGGTCGTCGCGTGATGAG
>JANNNL010000355.1:0-5538 GCA_031398525.1 Actinomycetes bacterium
AGCAGTTCGATCTCTTCGGTGGAAGCACCCAACACCCGCAGATGACCGTCGTCATCGGCCAGCAAGATGCCCGCCGCGGCGGCATTGAGGAGCTCGACGCAGCGAGTCGTGAGCAGCGTGAGCACCTCGATGACGTCGAAATCGCCAACGAGGGTGTCGACAATTTCGACGAAGGTTTGCGCAGTGAGGGCACTGCGATCTGGGCTTGCGAGTTCGGTGTTGTTCGTCATGGTCTACTCCCGCTCTGCGGTGGGGTTGCGGTCGTCGGCCAGTCGCAGTCGGCGGGCGACAACCTCACCGGCAACGACCCCGACGGCACGCGAGGTTGAGAACGCGTGAGCGCGGATGCGCATCAGCGCTTCGGTGACCGGGATCTGAAGTTGCACCGCGACCATGCCACTAGCCTGGTGAATCTCGGCACGATAGGCAATGGCCTCTTCGAGACTTTCGGCCAGCGAGCCTTCGGGCGCATCGTTCTGCAGGCTGAGTACGGTCTCGGCGAGCACCCCGGCCATCGCCAGGCTGTCGCTGTGTTGCGCGTCGGTGAGGTCTCCGCCTGCCAGTTGGTAGAGCGTGAGAACCCCGACGCGGGCACCGTGATCCAACATGGGGTAGGCGAACGCGGCACCGATGTTGGCCAGGGTGGCAAGGTCAACGAACGCCGGCCAACGGGCCGCTGCGGCGTCGCCCAACCGCGGGACGTGGACCGGCACCCCCGAGTGGAATGCGTCCTGACATGGGCCTTGGCCGAGGGTGAATTGCAGATCCTCGAGCTGAGCGAAGATCGAGTTCGACACACAGATGGGGCCGGCCTGCCCCCCGCCCATGATGGTGATACCGGCCCCCGACACCGCCAGTACGTCGACGCACGCTGAGCACAGGCGGGCTTCGGGGGACTTGGCGGCTTCACGCGCGAAGGCGACGGCAATTCGAGTCGACTGTTCGACGTTCACGCGCAAGGCGCGAACGGATGAAGGCGGAACGACAGTTCGAACATGCTTGTCCTTTATGCGGCACAAGCCGCGGTTGTCTCACCCTGGCACGTGCGATAGGCACGCTGGACCATACCGAAGCCACATCGAAATCCGGCTCGGCCTCTCGTTGCGCTTCGCAGCGGCTAGTATTTCTACGTCTCCACCACCCCACCGTCGGGTCCGCGTAGCGCCGTCGTTAAACGGGACGATACGCCAGGTGCAAGTGTGGTGTGGACGAGCTCGGCTCCGGCGAAGCGTTTGGTCTCGGTGACCAAGGCCTCGAGGTTGACGTCGGTGACCAGGGCGACCACCGTTGCAGTGTCGACCCGCACCGCCTCTTTGAACCAGTCGATCCATTCATCGGGAATGCCAAGATCGACGACCTTGGCGGTGACGGCTCCGGCGCCCGCTCCCACGGCAAGGCCCGCGATCCAGCCGACTGGTCCGCCAACGAACAGGCCGATCAGCCCAGCCCACATCGCGCCTGACATTGCTGCCCGGCCGGGTTGCGGGTCGATTGTCTCTTGCACACGTACCTTGCCGTCGCCATCCTTCACGACCACGGCGGCGTCGCGAAGCTTGAGCTGTCCGAGACCCGCAAGGCGAGACAATGCGAGCATGAACTCCTGAGCTCGGGCAACTCCGTCAAAGGAGATGCCGAACATCGACTCGGGTTGATCGTCGCCAGCTTGCGCGATGTCGTCGACGACTGAGGCATCCGGAAGTCGAGATGGTTCTGTCATGACGAGTACTTGCCCAGCAGACCTGCGAACTAAACCATCTAGTCGGCGAAGACGTCTCGGCTGTGCTGGATGAAGAACGTGTGATCGTGGTCCTTGTTCGGATCGTCCTTGTTGTGCTTGATCTGGGGCGTGCCGTTGGGAACTTGTTCCTCGGCGTAGATCGCCCCGACCGGGCAGACATCGGGCTGATAGCACGCCGTGCACGACGTGCATTCGTCGACGTTGACGTACAAGATGCTGTCGCCGAAGATGGCGACCATGTCAGGGTTGGGGGCATGGCTGTTTTCGACCACGCCGCTGCCAGCCGCCTGTTCCGAGACCAGCACGTTGTTGACGGAATCGAACTCGTAGATGCACTGCACCGGGCAGACGTCGACGCATGCCCGGTCTTTCACCCCGATGCAGGCTTCAGTGATTATCGCGATACCTGACATAGCCGAACTCCTCAGTCGCTGCTCGTGTGCCCGTTGCGTGCCGGGGTTAAACCTCCCAGTCGATGGATTCGCACAGGCCTCAGGCGTTCGGGGTGATCACGACTTTGAGAGCGCCGGTTTCGGCCGCTCGTGTGAAGGTGTCATAGGCCTCAATGAAGTCGGCCATCGCAAATCGATGGGTGACGAACCGGGCGACATCGAGCTGGTGAGAGCTGGTCAGCCGCAACAACGTCGGAGTTGAGGACGTATCGACCAAACCCGTGGTGATCGTCACGTCTTTCCCCCAGAGTTGCTCGAGGTGAAGATTTGCCGGCTTGCCGTGAACCCCAACATTGGCGACGTGTCCGCAGGGTCGAATCAGACTGGTGGCGAGTTCGAACGTTGCGGCAACTCCGACCGCCTCGATCGCCACATCGGCTCCCAGCCCGCCCGTGAGTTCCTGCACGATCTTGAGCACGTCGTCGCGACTGTTGTTGATCACCACGTCAGCACCGAACCGTTTCGCCGCGTCGAGCCGACCATCGGCGAGGTCGATTGCGACGATGTGACTGGGGCTGAACAGTCGGGCTCCCATGATTGCGGCAAGCCCAACCGGCCCGGCCCCGACGATCGCGACCACGTCGCCAGGGCGAACTCGGCCGTTCAACACGCCGACCTCATATCCCGTCGGCAAGATGTCGGCCAGCATCAGGACCTCTTCATCCGAGACGCCGCTTGGAATCGGATAGGTCGACGTGTCGGCGAACGGCACCCGGACGAACTCTGCTTGGGTGCCATCGATGAGGTGGCCCAGAATCCACCCGCCCCCGCCGAGACATTGTCCGTATCGAGCCTCGCGGCAGAAGCGACACGCCCCACACGCGGTGATGCACGACACCAGCACCCGGTCGCCGGGCCGCACGTTCTTGACCGACGAGCCAACCGTCTCGACGGTTCCCACCGCTTCGTGGCCAAGGATTCGCCCGACGGTCACCTCGGGAACGTCTCCCTTGAGGATGTGCAGATCTGATCCGCAGATCGTGGTGGCATCCACGCGAACGATCGCGTCCGTGTCGTCGATGAGCACCGGCTTGGCGACCTGCTCCCACGCTTTGGCGTCGGGACCGTGATAGACGAGAGCACCCATCGTCGCCGACGAAGTTGCCGCCGCCTGCTCGGTGGGTGGGTGGGGGGCTGTATGAGTAGACACCGAGGTCTCCTTCACGAATCAGGCGGATTGCCCGTGCGATGTTGATGGGCTACCCGGGCGGGCCGGCAACTAAACGGCCCTCGAACGTTTGGGCGCGTGGCCGATCGGGCAGAGCAGGTCACGAGAGGACTGGTCGCCAATGGATGAGCCAAGGTGAGCGAGCCGATATGAACGACCTGGTGGCCGGGCACTACGAGCGGGAGTTCGCGGCGACTTCCATCAGCGCGCTTCACGCGCGGAACTTCGTTGCCGAGATGCTGCGATTCCACGAAGCACCCGAGACGGTGGTCAGCGACTACGTGCTCGTGACGAGCGAACTCGCCACCAGCCACATTGAACATCGTGACGGGACCCACCTCACGGTTTCGGTCGACGTCAACGATCCGGACTGGTGGGAGCTCAAGGTCGGGATCGGCACGAACTGGACCGCACTCACCCCGTTGCTGCTCCCGGCAGCCTGGAGTGACGCAAGCTCGCTGCGAACGTCGGACCGAGGGCTCTGCGTCGTCCGTCATCTGATGGACGACGTCGTGGTCGAACTTCAGGCAGGCCAGATTGTCACGCGCTGCCGATTGTCACGCGTGCCCCTCAGGTTGTAGTGAACAAAGAACCTGACGTTGTGGTCCGGATGGGTCGCTGGCACATCTCCCGACCCAGCGGTCGGATCGGGCAGACTGCGGGGGAGCAAGGTGCACGACTCCCAGACGAGGACATGAATGGCTGAGCCAGAGATCCACGGTTCCTTCGATGTCGACGGCGATGTCGATGTCGACGGCGACGGCGACGGCGTGGCCTCATCGGACGGTTCGTCGCGCCCGAGTGCTTGGGGCGGAATGCTGCTTCCGTATGGTCCCGTTGAGATGCGAGTTCCATCGGATCCGCTGTCGTCACGCGTCGTACGACTCGCGGCGAGCGGGGTCGCCTCGCTCGGCGGTTTCACCGTCGACGAGCTTGAGGACATCAACATGGCGGTCAGCGAGGTGCTGATCGCGCTGATCGAACACGGCGTCGGCGAAGCCGTCGAGGTTCAGTTTGCCGTCGGCGGACAGTCGTTCACAGTTCGGGGCCGGACGATCAACCGAATTTTCGACGTCGACGATCCCGACTTGATCCTCTGCCGCACGGTCTTGGCCGAAGTGTGTTCGGAACATCGGATCGAGCATGTCGATGACCATGCACAGATATGGGCGGTCGTCGATCACGTGGGCACCTGATGGCTGCGCCACCGGAGCGATCGGAAGAGGACGACGCTTGGGTGCAGACTGCGCTGGAGCGGTACGCAGCGCATCGCGACCCGGCCCTTCGAGACGAGATCGTCGAACGCACCCTCTGGCTCGCCCAGCGCGGCGCGCGGCGCTTCGTCGATCGCGGTGAACCGCTGGACGATCTGGTGCAGGTCGCTCGGCTGGGACTACTCAAGGCCGTTGATCGATACGACCCCAAGCATGGCGTGCAGTTCGGGGCGTACGCGACGCCGACCATCATGGGAGAGCTGCGACGTCGGTACAATCACGACGCCACCGGGAGTTCGCTATGTCGCGTCGCGGGATCGGGTTCGCGTTCTGCCTGTTCGCCCTCGCGGCGTGCGATAAGCCGTCGCACAATCCGACCGCTTCACCTTCGCCGAAACCGGCCGAGGGGGCAGCGAAGGTCGTCGTCGCTTCGCCGAAGAAGCAATCGCTGTCGTGGACCGTCGAACAACCCGGCTCCGTTCATCCCTTCGAAGTCACTCCCATCGAAGCGAAGGTCAGCGGCTATTTGAAAAGCGTGAACGTCGATCTCGGGGACGAAGTGAAAGGCCCGGAGACGGTGCTGGCGGAACTCGACGTGCCGGAATTGGTGCAGGCCGTGGCGCAAAAGAAAGCCCACGTCGATTCGGCGAGAGCGGACGCGGTGGCGTCTCACAAGGCGGTCGAAGTCGCGGTCGCGCAGCAGAAGGTGGCCACGGCGATGATCGCGGAGGCGACGGCGAAGGTGGCCGGGGCGCAAGCCGACGTGAACCGCTGGGAATCGGAACTGCTCCGTGTGGAGAAGCTCTCGACCGGCGGTGGGTCCGTGGATAAGCAAGCGATCGACGAATCGAAACGCCAGGCCGAAAAGGCTCGGGCGGATCGCCTGGCGGCGGAAGCCAGGGTGGTGATCGCGAACGCGGGCGCGACCGAGGCTGATGCGAAGAAGGAATCGGCCGATGCGATGGC
>JANNNL010000380.1:0-9540 GCA_031398525.1 Actinomycetes bacterium
CGGCGTCGCGTCGCTGCTCGATCAAGTGTCGAACCGGCTCCAACGCGGCGCACTCCTCGGGGTTCATGCCGGCGGTGTACTGCCCCCACTCGATGAGGTAGACGTCGAGATCGCGGGGCGGCCCGGTAAGTTCGCCCAGCCGGCCGAAACCCGATTTGGCGCGATCGAGCACGTCGGCGGGCAGCACCGACTTGCCTTGGGCCAGCACGGATCGGGTGCGGCGAACGGCGATCCGCAGGTCGTGCAAAAACTCGGAATCGACCCGATCGAGGGTCCCCTGCCAATTGCCATCGATCGTTTCGGCAAGCCGACGCAGGACCCGTCGGAATCCCTCCAGCGTCGACATGGTCGGATCGAGCAGGACGACCGGAGAGTTGTCGAATCCGCCAAGTTCGATGGTGGCCGCGGCGGCAGCGATGATGAAAACATCGCCCTCGCAGCGCTCCGCTCCGGCCTTCTTCAGTGCCTTGACCAGGTCGCCGACGTGTTCTTCGTAGCCGATGATCGACTGGATCTCGACCAATGACCCGACCGCGCCGATGGCCTGGGTACCAACGCTCGGCCGTTCGTAGACGACGACACCCGAAATGGTCTTGCCGTCGCCGTCGCAGCGCACGAGGTGGGTCTGGAGCGAGGAAATCCGCACGACGGGCAGCAGCGCCCGATCGTCGATCCGCGCTTGGAGTCGGTCACGAAACGGACCCGGCGGGAGATCGCCGGCGAATCTCGGTTGATCATCGACCGTGACGTACGCCGGCGCCATCAGATTCCCGGTGAGCCCGACACGTCGCTCGTGTAACCCGGCCTTTAGTCCCGTGAGTTCGAGACGCAAGCCAGCGCCGTGCAGCCGACCGTCGAAGGTGTCGAGGAGGATTTGATCGCACGGCCCGACGTGGACGACGGCGTACCCCATCCGAGCGAGTCGGGGGAACAACTGCCGCAAACATGTCTCATCAGCGCTCAAAGTGAGATTTTCCCGCATGCCAGGACCTCTACCCAGTTTCCTACGTGGTGCATACTCCAATAATGGAGATCGAGAGAAAGTTCATCTTGGATACCGTTCCCTCCGCTGACAGGCTCGGAGTCGGCGAGGTCCTGCGCCAGGGCTACCTGGCCGAGGAGAGTGATGTCGAGGTGCGCCTGCGCATCACGGCCGCGTCGGCGACCGTCACCATCAAGACCGGGCGCGGCCGTTCGCGCACCGAGGTCGAATTGCCCATCGGCATCGATCGAGCCGAGGCGCTCTGGCCATTCACCGCCGGACGCCGGATCGACAAGACCCGCTATCGGGTACCCCTCCCCGACGAACTGGTCGCCGAGGTCGACATCTACGCAGGCGAATTGGCGGGACTGGCGGTGGTCGAGGTCGAGTTCCCGACGGACGAGGTAGCGAACGGTTTCGACACTCCGGCCTGGTTCGGACGCGAACTCACCAACGAACCGGGATGGAGCAATGCGGCGCTCGCTCGCAGCGGTCGACCGAGCCGAGAATAATCGGAGAAGCGACCGTCAATTCCCCCTGTTCGATGCCGGTCATCGACGCGACACCCCCGGACTACCGTGCGCTGACATGACGCTGTTCGGGCGGACTGGTCGACAGGCTTGTGTTCACCCAACTCGATCAGCTGCGCCCTGCTCAATCTCCCATGCTGACGGCTCGATCATGTCGCGCACACCCCCGACTTCAGCCGGGGGTCGCCTCTCCGCTGTCGCCCCTACGGCGCGGCCCGAAACTGGTAGTTGGCGACTACGCCCCGGCTTGGTCCCGTAGGACGCGGCGGAGAATTTTGCCGGCTGCCGACTTGGGGACGGCGTCGATGAAGATCACTCGGCGGATCTGCTTGTAGGTGGCAACCTGGCCGGCGACGAACTCCATGACGTCGGTATCGGTGAGGGTCTGACCCGGCTTGACCACGACGTAACCGACCGGAATCTCACCAGCATCGTCGTCGGCGACGCCGATGACCGCGGCGTCGGCGATGGCCGGGTGAGTGAGCAGCAACGCCTCCAACTCGGCGGGCGGCACCTGGAAGCCTTTGAACTTGATCAGTTCCTTCAGGCGGTCCACGACATACATGTGGCCGTCGGCATCAATGTGCCCGATGTCGCCGGTATGTAACCAGCCGTCGGCGTCGATCGTTGCTGCGGTGGCCGCCTCGTTGTTGAGATAGCCGCGCATCACACCCGGACCCCGGACCCACACCTCGCCATCGACGTCGATCCCGAGCGCGTCACCCGTCAACGGATCAACGATCATCGTCTCGGCGTTCGGCACCGTGACCCCGACCGAGCCGGGCTTGAACTGCCCCATTGGGGTCAGGTGGGACACCGGAGACAACTCGGTCATGCCATAGCCCTGCACCACTTCGCAGCCCAACCGGTTGCCGGTCTCGATCGCCAGTTCCGCCGACAGCGGAGCGGCGCCCGAGAACACCTGCTTGAGCGCGGACAGGTCGAACGAATCGACGAGCGGATGCTTGGCCAGGGCGACCACGATCGGCGGCGCCACGAACGAACGAGTGACGCCATGGGTCTGGTGCAGCGACAGGAACTGCTCAAGATCGAACCGGGGCATCGTGATGATCGTCGCCCCCACCTGCAGCCCGCAGTTCATCAGCACCTGCATGCCGTAGATATGGAAGAACGGCAGCACGGCGATGAACGTCTCGTCGGCCCCCAGTTCCGACGGCACCGACGTCTGCAGAATGTTGGCGACCAGGTTGTGGTGAGTGAGCATCACGCCCTTCGACAAGCCAGTGGTCCCCGAGGAATACGGCAGCGCGACCACGTCGTCGGCGGCGACGGGGACCTGTTCGGTCAACGGCTCCCCAAACAACGCGCCGAGCGATGGAACACCCTCGGCCTCGCCGATCACGTAGATGTCGGTCACCCCCGAGTCGGCGGCGGCTAGCCGAGCGACGTCGAGGAACATCGGGACGGTGACAAGAATGCTCGCTCCGGCATCGTTCAACTGGTGATGGACCTCGCGCTCGGTGTACGTCGGGTTGACGGTAGTGATCGCCCCACCGGCCAACGCAACGCCATGGAAGACGACGGCGTATTCGGGGAGATTGGGTGCCATCAACGCCAACACGTCACCGGGGCCAAAACCCCGGGCCGCCAGACCCCCGGCCAGGCGACGAATGCCATCTTCGAGTTGCCCGTAGGTCACGACTCGACCCGAGGGACCGTCGATCAACGCTGGCTTGCCGGCGCGGCCGCGGCCGCCTTCGAGCACGAAATCGGTGAGGCGGACATCGGGAATAGCGACATCGGGAAGCGGGCTGCGGTGGATCATCGTGGGCGATCGTAGCCCGTGCCCTACCGGCGTAACGCGGCCACCACGCCGCCATCCACCAAGATGTCCGTCGCCGTGATGAATGAGGCGGCGGGCGAACACAGGAACGCGATGACCTGGGCGACCTCGGCCGCCTGACCGAGCCGACCGAACGCTCCCATAGCTGCCACCTCCGCGGTGCCATTGCCCGATGCCATCTCCAAGGTGCCCATCGGAGTCTCAATCACGCCAGGCGACACCGACACGCAGCGCCCACCCCGAGAGCCCCATTGCAGCGCCTTGCGACGAACCATGCGCATCACCCCCAGTTTCGACATCATGTAGGCCATACTCGGGTCGTCGGTGAGCGACAAGACGGCTTCGCTCAGCGGATCGTCGATCACGATCAGGGCGTCGGGCGGCACATGGTCGCCGCCGAGATGGCCGGCTATCGAAGCCACGCATACCGCAGCGGTGCCTTCACCAACGAGCGAGTCGAACACGTCGAGCGCCCGCGCCATGCCGGCCAAGTCGATCTCGAGGATGGTGCGGGCGTCGGCTTGCGGCGGCGGCACCCCAGCCGTGATGACCAGTGCATCCAGCCGACGACGCGGGCCGCGAGCTGTTCGATCGAGGCTCGATCGGTGAGATCGCAGTACACCTCTCCGCCGGAGCGGTCGGCTGCCAGCGTCGTCCCACTCAGCAACGGGACCGTTGCCGTCCCAATTCCCGAGGCACCACCGATGACGACGTTCATAGCTCAACTTCCCGTGCGCATGGCGGAAACACTTTCTCGCCCAGCGCGTCGCACAATACCTCCGGGGCTCGCCCGGCTGTGCTCAATACGACTTGGGGAGCCCGAGGACCGCGGTACTGATGTAGTTGCAGACCATCTCCTGGCTGACGGGTGCGATCTTCATCAGCCGGGCCTCACGCCAGTACCGCTCGACGTGGTACTCACGGGCGTACCCCATCCCTCCATGGGTCTGCATCGCCCGGTCGCAGGCGAAGAAGGAGGCCTCGGCGGCGAGGTACTTGGCGGTGTTGGCTGCCTCACCGCACGGCATGCCCTGGTCGAACATCCACGATGCCTCGCGAATCGCCAACTCGGCTGCATGCAGCTTCATGTGAGCCTCGGCAAGCGGGAAGGCGAGCCCCTGATTCTGACCGATCGGGCGCCCGAACACGACCCGGCTCTTGCCATAGTCGACGGCCTTGCGCATCGCCGCTTTGCCGATACCGAGCGCCTCGGCGGCGATCAGAATCCGCTCGGGGTTGAGGCCGTCAAGCAGGTACTTGAAGCCGTTGCCCTCGTCGCCGACGCGGCGGCTGACCGGCACGCGCAACCC
Organism: Actinomycetes bacterium; assembly: GCA_031398525.1. Lineage (GTDB taxonomy): Bacteria > Actinomycetota > Acidimicrobiia > Acidimicrobiales > Ilumatobacteraceae > JANMJD01. Next base: position 4,627 of record JANNNL010000380.1, read on the forward strand.
GTCGTAGCGCACCTCGCATGAGACCACGGCATTGCGGCCGAGCTTGGGGATCGGTCGAATGTCCACCTCGGGGCGTTGCAGGTCCACGAGCAGCAACGTCATCCCTTCGGTCGCCTTCTTGCACTCATCGCGCGGCGTAGTGCGCACCAGCAGCAGGCACATCTCGCAGTGCGTCGCCTTCGACGTCCACACCTTGGCGCCATGGACGATGTAGTCATCACCGTCGCGCACGGCACGAGTGGTGATCGACGTCGTATCGGTGCCGGCGTCAGGCTCCGTGACTCCGAAGGCGACATGTAGCTCGCCCGAGACGACTCTCGGGAGTACCTCGTTGGCGAGCTCCGGCGAGGCGTAACGACGCACCGGTTCCATCCCGAATATCGACAGATGAATCGCCGAACAACCATTCATCGCCGCGCCCGAAGCGGCAATCTCCTCGACCATGATCGACGCCTCGGTGATTCCCTGGCCACCGCCGCCGAACTCCTCGGGAATGGCAATTCCCACCCAACCGCCCTTGGCCAGTTCGGCGTAGAAGTCCCACGGGAACTCGTGGGCCTCGTCTTTCGCCGCCCAGTATTCATCGGGGAAATCGGCGCAGATTCGCCGAATTCCCTCGCGGATCGCCTCGTGGTCGTCGGACCGGCTGAACTCCATCAGTGCTCCCTCATCGGCTCATACGAACTTGACTCTCGCAGCCCGCCGGACCACTGCTGGCGCGCGATGCCTGGGAGTCGAAACGAAATCACGTGCACAGGGGTTCGGTGGTGCGGAGGTGCTCGGTGAGCGTGCGTGCGATGCGAGCGAGGTGGACCAGATCGATCCGGTCGAGAGGGTCGATGACCCAGCGCCGCACCCGTGCGACATGCTCGGGAGCGGCACATGCGAGCACGGAGCGACCGTTCGCGGTGAGCTGCACCCGGCGGGCCCGCTGGTCGGTGGCATCAGTGCGCTTGTCGACAAGACCCGCCTTGATCAGTCGGTTGACTCGGTGGGTGATGCAGCTCGACGAGTCGTCGATGAGGAGTGCCAACTCGTTGATGCGCCAGCCGTGTTGCGACGAGGACAGGTGATGCATCAGTTCGTAATCCCGGCCGGTGATGGCGCGGGTTCGGCGGAGTTCGCCGTCACTGAGGGTCACGATGCGCGACGCCAGCTTGATCAGACTCACCCAGGCCGCCATCTCGTCGTCGTCAAGCCACGCCACGTTCTCGGAGACCATCAGGCCATCATTGCCGCCACCGCATCACCGAAGACGGCATCTCCGGTCCGTGCCTGTCGACGAAGTTCGGCCTCGACGAGTTTCGCGGGGTGGGCGTCCGTATCTGAACGTTCAGATACTGTTGAGCCATGACCGACACCACCACCAAGCTCGAATCCACCTTGCCGGCCCCGTCGATCACGGTGGCCCCGAACGGCCCGTACCTCGTTGGCGGCGAGGTACCGCTGTATCGGCGCCGTTCCGTACAGAGCGAGCACGGCGAGCCCCTCGCATGGGAGACCACAGAACGCGTCGAGACCCGCGACCGGTACGCCCTGTGCCGCTGCGGCCAGTCGGACCGCAAGCCGTTCTGCGACGGCGCGCACGCCCGCGCTGGCTTCGTGGCCGACGACACCGCCAGCGGCACCTACGACGACCGCTCGAACGTCCTCGGTGGTACCGGCATAACGGTTCGCGACGACCGCTCGATCTGTGTCCATGCCGGATTCTGCGGCACGCGGGTGGCCAATGTCTGGGGACAGGTACCCGAGACAGGCGAGTCGACTGTCCGGGCACAGGTCATCTCAATGATCGAGAAGTGTCCGTCTGGGGCGCTGACGTTCCGCTTCGAAGGCGACGACGTTGAACCCCTCTACGCGCCGGCGATCGCCGTGACCGACGACGGCCCGCTGTGGGTAACCGGGGGTATCCCGGTGTCAGGCGCCGAAGACTCAGCACTCGAGACCCGCAACCGGGTGACACTGTGCCGCTGCGGAGCATCCGCCAATAAGCCATTGTGCGACGGCAGCCATAAGTCCGTCGGCTTCCATGACCCTGAGTCATGAGCATCAAGTTCACGTAACAGTGGCATGGGCCGCGCTGGGTCGTGCCGATCTCGGCTCACATTCGGCGCTGGATACAGTAGGCAGATGCGGCGGTGGAGTGCGGAACGATCGGTCGGCTTGGTCGGAGGATCGGTGCAATCTCGCAGCGGTCGAACGGTGCGACGGTTGGCGCTCGTCGGTGCCGTCGTTGCGTTCGTGTCGTGGCCTCATCCGGCGAGCGCTCAAGGTGAGCTCACCGTCGGCCAGAGCGCCGGCGATGGCCGGGTGCAGGCGACGGTCACCGCGGCCCGCGCCGCCGTCGAGTACGACGGCCTCGCTGGGAACTGGTTCGTTGCCGATGTGACCTTGACGGGCGTCGCCGGACTGAAGACTGTCGCCATCTTGGATTGGCGGCTGGTCGTCGGTTCGGGGAACGAACTCGTCCCATTCCCGGGTGTGAACGCCAAGATCCCTGACGACTTCCTCACGCCAGGTCAGACCTCGACGATCGAGTTGGGCTTCCAGATCACCGGCGAGTCCGGCTCAGCGCGCCTCGTCTACCGGCCGTTTCTCGACCCGGCTCCACTCGCCGCGTGGTCGGTCACCGTAGAAACGCCGGCCGCATCGGTCCCGGCAGCCGTTGACCCGCTGACCTCGCTCCCACTGTTACCGCTGGTCCCTTCCATCGACGTGCCGGCCCTCGATGTCGCCGGCGGCGTCGAGGCGGTCCGGTCGTTCCATGCGGTGTACGACATCCAGCGCGATGGGACAATCCTGGTGACCGAGACCATCGACTACAACTTTGGGATCTCGCGGCGCCACGGAATCTTCCGTGACCTCGCCCTGTTCCAGCCGATCGACAGCGACCGCGAACGCAAGTACCCGATCACCGAGGTCACCGTGTCGACCGACGAGGGCACCCCCGGTCGGTTCGAACTGCTCCGCAACGGCGACTTCCAGCGAATCAAGATCGGTGACCCGCAGCTCACGATTGACGGCGTCCACCGATACGTCATCGGCTACCGCCTCGGCGGAGCGCTCAACCCGCAGGAGGCCGGACCGGAGCTGTACTTCAACGTGACCGGTCGCTGGCCAGTGGGGATGAGCGACGTCACCGTCGAGGTACACGCTCCCGCGGGGGTCGTGAGCGCAACGTGCTACGCCGGACCATCCGGCTCAACGGCGTTGTGCGAGCAGTCCTCCGTCGACGCCGGCGTCGCCCGCTATCACGAGACGGGCTTGGCAGCCAACGACCAGTTGACCATCGTCGCCACACTCCCAATCGACAGCGTCCAAAGCGTCGGTCTCATCGACGGTGAGGCGCCCCGGGATCTGCGTGATGCCGTGGAGCCCGGTCCGGTGAACATCGCCGGATCAGCCGGCATCGGTGTGGTCGGATTGATCAGCGTCGGCGCACTCGTGTGGCGCAAAGGACGCGATCTGGTGGCAGACGGGTCGCCGGTTGACGCGGTGATGGATCCCGACTCGTTGCCCGCCCGTCGACTGCCCGTGCTGCGCCGCGTCGAAACCCCCGTCGAGTTTGAGCCGCCCGACGGGGCTCGACCCGGTTTGCTCGGAACCCTCTACGACGAGCGCGCCGACCCGGTCGATGTGTCGGCAACGATCGTCGATCTGGCCGTGCGCGGCTACCTGCGAATCGAGGAGATTCCAAAGTCCGGGCTCTTCGGGCACACCGATCACCACCTGGTCCGGCTCGAAGGCCGCGACGACCGGTTGCTGGCATACGAGCGGATGCTGCTCAACGGGTTGTTCGCCGGCGGGACCGACGCCACGTTCCTGTCCACGCTGAAGAACACCTTTGCGCCGACGCTCGAGAAGGTCAACAGCTCGATGTACACCGAGACGGTGCAGCGCGGGTGGTTCGATCGCCGCCCCGACGCGACTCGAAGCCGCTGGATCCAGTGCGGTAGCGCGGTGACGACACTTGGAGGTCTGGCGGTCGTAGGTGCGGTCATCACGAAACGCTGGGTGTGGCCGGGCGCCGCCCTCGTGGTGGTCGGGCTGATCTTCATCCTCGCCTCGCGTTGGATGCCCCGGCGAACCAGCAAGGGCACGTCGGTTTTGCGTCGGGTCGAGGGTTTCCGCCGATTCATCGTCGAGAGCGAGGCCCGGCGGGCAGAATTCGCCGAACGCAAGAACCTGTTCACCGAGTACCTGCCGTACGCCATCGTGTTCGGTTGCGTCGACAGGTGGGCCGCCACGTTCGCCGAGCTCAGCAGTGGTGAACTGCCCGACACCGGAACCTGGTACGTCGGTACCGGAGCGTTCAACTCCCGACACTTTTCACGATCGATGAACGGGTTCACCTCGACCGCCGGCTCGACGATGGCATCCACTCCGGGCGGCTCCGGCGGCAGTGGGTCAAGCGGGGGTTCCTCGGGCGGTGGCGGCGGCGGTGGCGGCGGCGGCAGCTGGTAGGCAGCTGATAGGCACACAGACGCGGCCTACAAGGTCAGGCCGATCGAAGCTGGCGTTGCAACCCGGCCCGATCGCGGATGATCCGCGCTCCGGTGACCGACTTGCCGTCAGTCGTCACAATTCCCGCGCTGTACACGGAGGCTTCACGGTCGCTCGCCGTCGTATCAGGCAGCCCACCGAGGTATCGCCCGCGATGACAGGAGTGAAACGCAACATCAGATCCAGCGGAGAACAGCTCGGTGATCTCGACCTGGGCAACGTCGAACTCGATCGACGAGTCAAGATCGGACTGGGCGAGCGAACGGCCATCGAGACGCCCGCCGTCGGCCAGCCACTCTCGAACGATCCGCTCGTGATCCGGATCGGGCTCGGCGGCAACGATGTCCCAGGGCGACGGCATCGGAGCTGCGACGGCGTCGGCGACGCCCGACTTGAGCTGGCGACGGCGGG
>JANNNL010000455.1:0-11872 GCA_031398525.1 Actinomycetes bacterium
GGCCGCTCCAGCAGGCGAACCCGGTTCCAGTGGATCAGCGTTTTGTACATCGTGTCTTGCACGACGTCCTCGCTGTCGTTGGTGCCAGTCAGCGCGGTGGCGAGGGCGAACAACGCCGGGTACTCGCGCATGTACAGATCATCGAATGAGAGCTGTTCGACGACATACGGCATGTCAGTGTCCATGGCAAGCGGCTGATTCCCCAAGAAAATTCGTACGTCCATATCTACACCAGCGCGTAGGTGGGCCGGTTCGCTGCAAGTTTTCGAGAATCTTGCAGCCGACCGCATGGGTCCGGTGTGTGTACCTATATGGAATCCGATCGCGAGCCCGTCACCGCCCTTCGCTATGTCCCGGCGCTCGACGGCCTGCGGGGGCTCTCGGTGATCGCCGTGCTGTGTTACCACCAGCACCGATTGTCGGGAGGCGCCGACTGGGCAACCGGCGGCTACCTCGGTGTATCGGCGTTCTTCACCCTGTCGGGATTCCTGATCACCAGCCTGTTACTGGCCGAGTTCGACCGGTCAGGCACCATTCGACTTGTCACATTCTGGGCTCGACGCATCCGCCGATTACTCCCGGCCGCGTTGGTCGCCCTCGTCGTGTGCCTCTCGTCGGCCGCGCTTTTCCTGCCCGGCGAATACTCCGTTGGCCTACGCGACGATGCACTCGGAACGCTGGTGTACGCCACGAACTGGCGGTTCTTGGTCGGCGGGACGAGCTACGCCGAGATCAACGGGGCATCGTCGCCGGTGCTGCACTTCTGGTCGTTGGCGATCGAGGAACAGTTCTATCTCATGTGGCCGGTGGTCGTCGCGGCGTTGTTGCGGTGGCGGTCTCGACGCGCCGTCGGCTGGGCGGCGGCGGTAGCCATCGTCGGCTCAGCGGTCACCAGCGCGGCCTTGAACCATGCGGGCGCCAGCCTCGACCATCTGTATCTGGCGACGTACGCGCGCGCCGCCGAACTCGGAGTCGGCTCACTGATAGCCGTGGCCCTTCCGCTGTACTGCCAGGCCGGTCGCCCCAATCGGTTCCCGTGGCTGGGGCCACTCGCGTTACTCGTACCGCTCACGATGTGGGCGACGGTCGCGGAGCAGTCACGGTGGCTCTACCCGGGCGGGCTGCTCGTGCACTCGGCGGCCTTCGCTACGGCCGTTGCGGCCAGCGTCCGTACCGGATGGTTCGCCCGGGCCCTCGCGGCGCGGCCCCTGCAGTGGATCGGCCGGCTTAGCTACGGCATCTACCTCTACCACTGGCCGGTGTTTCTGGTCGTCGATGCCCGACGTACGGGCCTCACCGGTACGCCGCTCCTCGTGGTTCGAGGCGCGGTCGCCGTCGGGCTGGCGTGGGTGTCGTTGGTGGTGATCGAACAGCCCGTGCGTGAACGGCGGACGCTCACCGGCTGGCGGGTCGCGCTAGCCGTTCCGGTCACCCTCGGCCTGGTCGGGGCCGTGGTCGCATCAAGCACGGCGCGGTCTCCGGCCTGTACCGTCGCCCACTGCGATCTCGATGTGGCCGCAGCGGCCGCCCCCGTCGTCGTCGTCCACGAGCCGCTACCCGTCACCGCGCCAACGACGACCGGGGTTGCGTCACCGCCGACCTCGTCGAGCCCCGACCAATCCGTGACGGTCCCAGTCGTCGGTCCGGCGGTGTTGTTCGTGGGCGACTCGGGCATGTTCAACGCCGCCCCGGCGCTGGCCGCGGCCTACGGATCGCTGGGGTTCACCACGATCGACGCGTCGTACCCCGGAGTCGGGTTGGCCAACGGGTCGGCGGATTGGCGCACGATCTGGCACGAGATCTTCCAACAACATGAGATCGCGTTCGTTGTGGCGATGGTCGGGGGGTGGGACGCCGAATTTCGTCGCACTGCCGGGGCCGATGCGTATGGAACAATCCTCGATGACGTCGCCGACGTGCTCACCGAGGACGGTGGTGACCTGCTGTGGATCTCGATCCTGCCCGGCGGAAGCGCCAGCGATGTCGAGATCAACGCTGATGTTCAGGCGCTCGACGGGCGTGACGACCGGGTGTCGTACTTCGACGCCTGGTCGCTGATGACCGCAGCCGACGGCACCTTCCCCCGGGAGATTGACGGGAAGTTGTACCGCAAACCCGACGGTTGGCATCTCTGCCCGGCCGGTGCGGAAGCCATCGCCCGCGGCACCACCGAGGAGGTCGCCCGACTCGGCTGGGCGTCGGCACCAACCGACGGTTGGCAATCGGGGCTCTGGGCGACGGATATCCGCTACGACGATCCGCCCGGCGGGTGCGACCTGTAACTCGGTGGTTGTCCATGAAGCGTGTCGGTCGAGTCTGGACACCAGTTGGTCGAACACGAATATCGATTTCTGGAGGAGATGACCGATCGACGGGAGCGAATCGAGGTGAGCTCCCCGTCTGAGTTCACGCAGCGACGGCGGTTTCGCCCGGCGGCGGTTCGGTGAGTTCGGAGCCGTCAGGGCGGTAGACGTGCCAGTGCCCATTGGAGTCGCGCCGGGTCGTGAAGCCACGGTTCTTGGCTCGGTTGTGGCGCGGGCAGGCGGGTATTCCGTTGACGGGCGCGGTTGTTCCGTCGGTTGACCATGGCTGGACGTGGTCGGCTTCGCATCGCCCGGCTGGCAGGTTGCATCCGGGCCACAAACATCGTTGCGCCTGCAACATCACGGCGTCGCGGGCTGATCCGGTGAACAGCCGTCGGCGGCGACCAAGGTCGATCACGGTGCCCGACGAGTCGTACACAACCCGGCGCACATGCCCAATCAGGCTGGCGGCGAGTACCTCGTCGGGATGTAACAGCGTTCCATTGGAGGTCTCGCATCGCCGTCTGAATGGGTCAGTCGGCGCGGCGACCGGCGCGTGACGGACCGCGTCAACGCCCAACCGGGCCCGGGGTATGTCGCTATGCAGGAACCCTCATATGTCGTCGATGCCTCCGAGTTCGAGGAGATGTATCTGCGCGAGTATCCGGGGCTATATGCCGTTGCCGCCGCGCTGGCCGGCATCGACAATGGTGACGACATCGTGCAGGACACAATGTTCAAGGCATTGATCCACTGGCCGCGGGTCCGTGGGCTCGATCGGCCCGGTGGTTGGTGCCACCGGGTACTGGTGAATCTCTGCCGGTCGTTCTGGCGTCGCCGTCGACTGGAGGATCGCTTCGCCGCGAAGTACCTGTCGAAATCGCCGTCGGCGTCTGGGCCGTCGGAAGACATCGTGGCGTTCTGGTCGGCAGTGCGGCGTCTGCCGACGAGGCTCGCCAAGATCGTCAACGAGATGGACCCGACACTCGATCTCACCTCCGCCAACCTTCGCGCCGCGATCCACAACTTTGACGGCGCATCGATTCTCCAGTTCGGGCCGATGGCCTGTGGTCGGATCGATCCGGGACCGATGCCGTCGTCGGGCACCGCCGGCTGCGCCCAGTACGCCGGAGTTTTCCAGTTTGTCGGTGGCGAGTGGGTGGCGATTGCCGACGGACGCAACGGCAAGCTGCTTGGCTACACGGGCATTGTCGACGTCGACGCGGATCTCTTCCCGAAGTTGGAATGAACCCGACATCGAAAATGGGACGATGGCCTTCCAACGTGATGAGCTTGGAGGGATGGACCCTGCGCTGTTTCTGACGGATCTGCTTGACGCCCCGGCGCGGCTCGGGGCGTTGAGTGGATCGTCGTTTGACTGGCCGGCGGTCGATGGCGTGCGGCGGGTCGTGCTGACCGGGATGGGGTCGTCGTACTTCGCAAGTCGGTCAGTAGCCACCCACTTGCGGTCGGCGGGGCTGACTGTGATTGCCGAGCGGTCGTCGGTCGCCGCAACCTGGCCGGCGGCAAATGACCTGCTCGTCGTGGGAATCTCGGCATCCGGAGCGTCAGTCGAGACGCTGGAGTTGATGGCCCGGCATCACGGAATCAGCCGGACCGTCGCGCTCACGAACGTCTCGGACTCGCCGATCGTCGGGGTCGCCGACGCGACGGTCGACATGCTGGCAGGGGTTGAACGGGGAGGCGTGGCCTGCCGCAGCTATCACCTCACACTTGTCGCGCTCCTGGCATTGGGCAATGCGTTGGGCGGTTCAACTGTCGATATCGCTTCGCTGACGACACGGGCCGCTGAGGCGGCGGCGGATTTGATCGACCGGCGCGACGACTGGCTGGAGCAGTTGGCCGTTGCCCTCGACGGTCCGCATGGGCTGTGGATGCTGGCCCCGGAGGAGCGTCTCGGTAACGCCCTGCAGGGGGCGTTGATGGTCCGCGAGGGCCCGCGCCGGGTGGCCGACGGCTGTGAGACCGGCGACTGGAGCCATGTCGACCTCTATCTCACCAAGACCCTCGACTACCGGGCTCTGGTGTTCCCGGGCTCCCGATTCGACCATGCCGCGGCGGAGTGGATGACGTCGCGCGGGTCAAGCGTCGTCGCGGTTGGCGGGGCGTTCCCGGGTGCAGCGATGAACTTGAGATATCGCCACGACGACGACCCGCTGGTGCAACTGGTTGTCGAGGCGTTGATCGGGGAGCTGCTCGCCGCCCACTGGTGGTCGAGCGCGGCCCCCGGATGACCACGGTGGGCGGGAATGCGAGCCGCATCCCCTAGGTTGACGGACACTGTGCAGCGTCTCGCCATGCTCTCGCTCCATACGTCCCCCCTGTTGCAAGCCGGGCAGGGTGACGCGGGTGGGATGAACGTCTACGTCCGCGAACTGGTGTCGGCCCTTGCCCATGCCGGGGTGGAATGCACGACGTATACCCGCGCCACCCACCCTGGCCAGCCTCGCGAGGTGTTTGTCGAGCCCGGCCATCGGGTGGTTCACATCCCCGCCGGGCCGTTTCAGCTACCGAAGGAGCACCTGCCGGCGGTCGTCGACGAGTTCGCCGACGGGGTGCGTATCGACGCCGAGAAGACCGGTGGGATCGACGTGATCCACGCCAACTACTGGCTCTCGGGCGTCGCCGGGCACCGGTTGAAACACGAGATGGATCTTCCCCTCGTGACCACGTTCCACACCTTGGCCCGAGTCAAAGCCGAAGGTGGCGACCCCGAGCCCGAGCGGAGGGAACGGGCCGAGATCGACATCATCGGCTGTGCGGACGCCATCTGTATGAGCTGTCCGGCCGAAGAGGAGCAGTTCCGTCGCCTCTACGGCAACCCGCCCGGCCGGGTCGAGATCGTTTCGCCGGGTGTCGAGCACGCCTTCTTCGCTCCCGGTGATCGGCGAGGCGCTCGCCAGGCGTTGGGCCTCGGTGACCATCCGGTGCTGTTGTTCGTCGGACGGATTCAGCCACTGAAGGGTGCCGACGTCGCCGTACAGGCGCTCGCCGAATTGAAGCGCCGCGACGCCGTGCTGCTGATTGTCGGTGGGGCGAGCGGCCAGCAGGGTGACGTCGAATACGACCGGGTCCGCCGGATGGTCCACGACCTCGGCCTCGATGCCCAGGTGCGATTCACCCCCGCGCAGCAGCATCACATGCTGTCGACCTACTACCGTGCCGCCGATGTGGTGTTGGTGCCGAGCCGGTCGGAGAGTTTCGGCCTGGTGGCCCTCGAAGCCGCGGCCTGCGGCACTCCCGTGGTCGCCAGCGCTGTCGGTGGGTTGCTGACGCTCGTGGACCACGGCGTCAACGGCTTCCAGGTGACCGAACGCGACCCGAAGATCTTCGCCCACTACACCGCTCGGATTTTGAACGAGCCCCGCCTGGCCGCCTCGCTGGCCGCCGGTGCCGCCGAGGGAGCCCGTCGTTACACCTGGAGCCTGGCCGCCGCCCGACTGCGCCGCGTCTACGCCGACCTGACCGTCGGTGCCCTGGTGGAATGCGCGGCGTAACCTCGGGGACGTGACCGATTGGCATGACGTCGACAGCCTCGACAGCTACGAGTTGTTGATCGACGAGTGGCTGGCCCGGTTCGCCACCGACAATCCGGTGATCGCCGCGGTTGATCGGGCGGAACCTGGTGACAACGAGCGCCGATGGTTCGTGCGGATGACCGGCGACGAAAAGGACTTCATCACCGTCTGGCTGACCCTCGGCCAACGGACCCTGAAGTACGAGACCTACTTCATGCCCGCCCCCGAAGAGAACGCCTTGGAGCTCTACGAGCATCTGATGCGGCGCAACGATCGCCTGGTCGGCGCCCATTTCTCCGTCGGATTGGAGAACGCGATCTACCTACGCGGCGAGCTCCCGATCGCCGCCTTGAACGTCGAGGAATTCGACCGCATCGTCGGCTCGATGTACGTCTACGTCGAGCAATGCTTCCCCACGGCGATCCGCATCGGATTCGCCAGCCGCTTCCCTTCGAGCTGAGAACAAGGACCTTGGCGCGCTGGTCACGGCCCGAGCAGGCTGAGGGGGATTACGGCGATGCCGTCGGGTCGTCGGTAGGCATCGGTGCCCGTGTTGATCACGGCTGCGTCGACGAGGTCATCACCGAGACGTCGGCGCAACCAGACAAGGTGCCTCACGTCGCGATCGTCGGGCCCGACGCCGAGTTTCGCCTCTAACGCAAGAACCCGCCCGTCGAGTTCGACGATGAAGTCGACCTCATGACTGCCACCGTCGATGCGAAGGTGAGAGACACCCGCTCCGATCGACTGGGCATACGTTCGTACCGACTGCGCGACCAACGATTCGAAGAGATTGCCGAGCAAGGTGCCGTCGCCTGGTACCGCGATGCCGCCCGGATCGTCGGTCAGCAGATGTCGGCGCGACCGTTGGAGGAGCCGCGCGGCCAGCGCTGGATCGGCGAGATGGTGTTTTGGGGCGGCGGCGAGACGGGCGAAGTGGTCGTTCGATGGGGTCCACGCCTCGATCGGATCGAGGATTCGCAGGGCGGTGAGGAGTTCGGTGTAGCTCGTGGTCGTTGTTCGCGCTGGCTTGTTGGCGAGCCCCCCGGTGGCGGCGTCGCGGATGGTCTGCCATGAGGCGGTCGTCGCGGTGGCCGCAGCGTAGGCCCGAAGCCACGCAAGGACTGCCGCCGGTCGGCGAACCGTGAAGCCGGCCTCGGGCATGTCGTGGTCGACGATCCGTTGGACGTAGCCGTCGAGTTGAGTAGCGAGGGGCTGACCGGACAATGAACGCATGGCCGGGAAGCCGCCCGCAAGGATTTCATCGACGTAGTCGGTGAGGGTCAGGGTGCTTGCACCGCGGATAGCGCCAGCCGTCCCAGCGATGAGTTCCCCAAACGAGACCGTTGGTGGTGTCGTGAATCGTTCACCGAGACAGCACGGACGCATCCTCAGGTTCGCGATCCGACCGGCGCCCGAATGAGTGCCGCGACCAGGGGCGGAGCCGGTGAGCAGGTATCGGCCACCGACGTAATTCGCATCGACCAAACGCCGCACGACATCCCAGACGGCGGGCTCGCGTTGCCATTCGTCGATCAGTAGCGGCGTTGGGTCGTCGGCGATCATCCCGGGGTCGGCGCGAAGAAGCAGCTGTTGGCCCGGCTGGTCGAGACGTCGGACAGTTGTGCATCGCTGTTCGGCCGTGGCCGTCTTGCCGACACCCCTCGGTCCGTCAAGGAGAATGGCGGGGAGCTGACCGAACAGACTATCGAGCTCGTTGTCGATCGCCCGACGAACGTACGGCCCAGTGAATGTCACCCGCGTGTCCATCGTCTAACCATACCATTCTCGGACAACAAACCAGACAATTTACGGAGATCATACTTAACAAAAATGAGCATCTAAGCGGAGGGAGAGCTGGTTGAGACCAAGGCTCTAACGTGGCCGGGGTGAGTGATCAACGATTCACCGGGCATTGCGATTGTGGCGGGGTGAGCTACGGGGTTGACGGGCCGCTGCGCGATGTGTACAACTGCCATTGTGAGCGGTGCCGACGGATCACCGGTCACCACATGGCGGCGACGGCGGCGCATCCTGACCACGTGTCGTTCGTCAGTGATGCGACCCTCGCTTGGTACTCGCCCGACCCGACGGTCGAGTACGGATTCTGCAACCGCTGCGGTTCAACGCTGTTCTGGCGGGCGGCGTCGATTGCCGACAAGTTGTGCATCACCGCCGGAACCCTCGACCAGCCGACCGGGCTGCGAACCGTCAAGGCATGGTGGGTCGCTGAGGCCGGCGACTATCACGAGCGCCCGTCGATCGAAGAGTTCGACTACGAGAGCTGACTGGCTACCCCAGAGCTGACCGACTACGAGAGCTGACTGGCTACGAAGCTGACTGGCTACGCCGCGGCCGGGTTGATGCCGAGGTTGTGCAGGGCGATTGAGCCCGGCCCCTTGAGGGTGTTGGCCCGGTTGGTCGCCAAGACCGTTCCGTCGCCAACTGCGTCGCCGGCGATTCGATCATCGGCCAGGAGCATGTTCGGCTCGCCGAACTCGGCGTACGGAGCTTCGGCGTAAATCTCGGCGGAATAGGCGTCGTCGAAGAACAATTGCGACGTCAGGGCGATGTTGTCGCCGACATGGACGCGCAGGTGGATGTGGACGGCGCGGCCGGGATACCAGCCGGGATACACGGTGAGGAACTCGGCGATGCCGTCGGCGTTCACCGTCTGCGTGCCCCGGCAGAACGTGGTCCCCGGGCCGTCGTCCTTGCCACCGCCGTTGTCAGCGAACGCCGAGTAATCGCCGGTCGAGTCGGTGTGCCAAATCTCGACCTTGGCATTGGGTACCGGCTGACAGTTGGTGTCGACCACCCGCAGCCCGAGCCGCAGCGGATGCCCCGGCACGCCCTCGGTGATATCCGACCGGTCGAGTTGTTCGTCGAGCGGAAACGGCCCGGCGGTCTGCTCGGGGGCCAGCGAACACTTACCCATCCCGTCGAAATCGGCCGCGGTCAACGCCGAAGCGCCGCCCGTGACCGGGTTTGCAGACGTCATCTCCGCCGCCGCGGTTGTCGCGATCGCCGAGGTCGGAGTGACGGTTGCGGTCGGCGCCGTCGTGGAAACAGCATCGGTGACTGGTGTCGACGGGGGGACCGAGGTGGTTCCTGGCGTGGTCGTGGTGGCCGATGAGCTGCAGGCGGCCAGGAACGCGGCCACACCAGTGCCGAGCAGCACGGTGCGGCGCGGCATCGGTGCGTCGAAGAGATCGTGAAGTTCCATGGCCGTCAGTTCAGCAGGCGAAGGTGAGAGCCAGCTGAGAGTTCGCCGAAAGTTCTTCGAAACGATCGTCAGTGAGCCGGGGATCCGGGCTGGGCGGCCTGCAGGTCGGGGGTCGGGCGGAACAGGGCGATGAACGCCACGCCGGCGAAGGCGATGATCGCGGTGGAGACCACCATTGGAGTGACCGAGCCAGCGGCCGAGCCAGTGATGTAGCCGACCAGCGCCGACGCCGGGACCTGGGTGAGGTTCTGCACGCTGGAGTAAATACCCATCGCCTCGCCCTGGCGGCCCATCGCTGCTGAGCGGCTGATCAGACTCGAAAGATTGGCCATCGACAGTCCGTTGAACATCGTGAACAGCGGAATCGTCCAGTACAGCAGGGCTGAACTGTCGGCGAACACATAGACCGAGACCATCACCGCGAGCCCGAAGAACGACCAGCGCAGAACCTGGAAGTCGGCGAACTTCTTGGCGAACAACCCCACTAACAGGGCTTGGGAGATGGCAATGAAGATGCCGACGATGGCGAAGAAGTCACCCGTCTTGGCCTGGCTGAACCCGAACTTGCGGGCGAGACAGACCCCGCCAAACGTCGTGAAGAACGTGAATCCAGCGGTGAACACCCCAACAGATCGATGAACACGGTCGAGAAGATCGTCCCCATCGCCTCAGACGGGAGTTTGCCGGTTCGGGTAGGTGGCGGCACACATACGACCGTCGGTCCGGAGCGGTGTCAACTTGATCGGGGAAGTCGAGGACAACCGCTCCGGGCTGCCGCCGTCAGATGGCTCGCATCGAGTTGTTGCGAGCGTTGTGCTCTACCTCGGCGAGACCGAGGACTTCAAGAACCGGCGGCACGTAGTTGCCGAACCGGCCACGCAGACCTTTCTTGAATCCATACCAACCGCCCACCGGGTTTGAGTCGGAACGGCCCCACGCCTCGACCGTGCCGTCCTTGGCGGGTTTCTGCTCGTCGGCATTGCCGAGTGGCATCCAGTCGCCGTGGTCGGTGAGCATGCGGTGGAGGTCTTCGATGCAGCGCAGGTGGTAGCGCAACTGTGTGCCGCCGACCTGCACGACGAGCGCCGGTGGGTCGGCCTCGGGGTCGCGGTAGGCCTCGAACTCGCTGGAACCGGGTGGGGTGGTGAGCTTCCAGGGATCGCCGGGAACACCTGAACCGTGAACATCATCGCATGCCATAGGCGCACGATCGCACCCTATTGGTGACATCTTCTGTCATGGTTCATACGATTTCTGCATGAGAGCCGGACGTCTGGTCGCCATGCTGCTGACCCTGCAGCAACGCGGTCGGCTGACCGCGAGTGAACTTGCGCAGCATCTGGAGGTCTCCACTCGCACCGTCTTGCGTGACGTCGAGGCGCTGAGCGGGGCAGGCATCCCGATCTACTCCGTACCGGGGGTTGGTGGTGGCATCGATCTGGTCGACGGGTTTCGGACGCGACTGAACGGGCTGTCGGCAGGGGAGGCCGCGGCGACGATGCTCGCCGGTCAACCGAAGGTGGCTCATCGGCTGGGGTTGTCGGTCGATGCCGGCGGCGCCCGACGCAAGTTGGTCGAGGCCGTACCGATGGAGCAGCGTGCCGCGGTCGAGGAGATCGACCGGTGGTTTCTTCACGATCCCGACCCGTGGACTGGTCACCGAGTTCCCCATGGTGAGCTTCGTCGTTTGGCGCGGGCGATCGCCGAGCAGGTCGAGGTCGAGTTGGTGTTCGCCGACGACCGACGCGTTGTTCGGCCAATCGGGCTCGTGCTCAAGGCGGGCTCGTGGTACTTGATCGACGCCGGTGTCAGCGCAGCCGAGCCGATCGCCGTGGGCATCGATCAGCTGCGGTCGACACGGATCACTCGCCAGAGCTTCGAACCAGCCAACGATTTCAACCTCGCCAAGTGGTGGGACGCGTACGCGGCCCGGAATTCTTCGATGCCGCGACCGATCGGGACCGATGGCGGCGTTGTACCCGTATGGGACATGCCGCGATGACTCGATTCCGAGTAAACACCGACGACGGTCTGCTCCGGTTTTTCGATCGAGCGATGCCCGAGGCATTCCGCACGATCAGCCGTCTGACCGGCGGGGACCGAGCGTTGACATATGCCGGTCAGCGCGCCCCGGTGGTTGCCTCGGCGACGGACGTTCTGCTCGGCTGGCCCACGTCCACCATTGCGGTCGCTTCAGCCGCGAGCCTGGCGCACTACCTGCCCGACGACGCGGATCTGCCGACCGGGGTGTCGGGACTGCCCATTCGAACGGTGTACGACGGGTCGGATGGCTTGGTCTCGTCTGGGTACCGTCAGACGTGGCTCGGAGCTCCGGGATTCGTCCTCCAGATCGACACCACGATCGGACCGGAGTACCCGAATCCGCCGAACCCGGCCGACATCCCCGTCGACATCGCCCCGTTCGACCGAGCTGCGACGCAAGGTGAGTCAGAGGGGGTGTTAGCCGCCTGAGTCCGTTGCCCGGTTCGGCCACTACGGTGGTTGAACCGGGTAGCCGGACTTTTGGGCAGAGGAGCACGGCCGATCATGACGGCAGCGTTGACGGAGACGACCAGGGAACTGTTGGCCAAGGTCGAGGAGTTGGGCCCACGGTTTCGGGCGCGGCAGCGGGAGCTCGATACGACGTCGACGTTTCCGTTCGAGGCGTTCCGTGAGGCGACCGAGGCGGGGTTCCACAAGCTGACGATCCCGGTCGAGTATGGGGGCTACGGCTACTGGCGGCCGGGGAACTTCTCGGGCTACTACCGCATCCTCGAACGGCTCGCCTATTGGGATACGAACAC
>JANNNL010000541.1:0-10062 GCA_031398525.1 Actinomycetes bacterium
TGGTGGTCGCCGCGGCCGGCAACGATGGCGCGAGCGCCTACCTCGTCGGCGGACCGAGCACGGCCGACCGGGCGCTCTCGGTTGCCGCGATCGACGGATCGGCACCGACCTTCCCCGGCGTCGGCATCGCAGGCACCACGCTCACCGGGGTCAACAGCAACGAGGGCGGCCCGCTTCCCGTCACAGGTACCGTTCGGGTGCTTCGGGACGCCGGAGGTGCGATCGGTCTTGGCTGTCTGCCCGGGGACTACAGCGCAGTCGTGGCCGGTGACATCGTCGTGACGGTACGGGGCACGTGCGCCCGAGCCGACCGGGCGATCAACGGTCAGGCCGCTGGCGCAGCTGCAGTGATCATGCTCAACAACTCCGCTGGGCTCCCACCCTTCGAAGGCAACATCCCGGGTGTGACGATTCCCTTCGTCGGCATGACGGCCGATGACGAAGCCGCCGTCGTTGCCACCGATGGCACGTCGATCACCTTGGAAACCACCAGCATCGCCAACCCGACATATCGGGCGGCTGCGTCGTTTACCTCGGCCGGGCCCCGTCCGGGGGACTCGGCACCCAAACCCGATATCGCCGGGCCCGGCGTGGCCCTGGTCTCGGCCGGTGTCGGTTCCGGCTCCGGCGTGACCACGTCGTCGGGAACGTCGATGTCGTCGCCCCATACGGCAGGCATTGCGGCGCTCGTTCGCCAGGCCCACCCGAGTTGGAAGCCCGTGCAGATCAAGGCGGCCATGATGAATACCGCCGACGCGAGTGCGCTGGTCGATTTTGACCCGCGCCGGGAGGGCACCGGACTGGTGCGGGCCGGCGCAGCCATCGCAGCGCGGGCCATCGCCACTACGACCCGGGGACGCAACTCGGTGACGTTCGGATACGAGGCGCTGCGCAAGGTCCACCACGAGGAGCATTCGGTGGCCCTTCGCAACTACTCCGCCGACCCGATCACCTACGATGTCGCCGCCAACGTGGTCGGCGATGCGCTCGGAACAGTCGTTTCGGTGCGGCCGACCGAGGTCACCGTTCCTGCTGGTGGCAGCGCGCAGTTCAAGGCCGTGCTCGATGTGGACCCAACTGCGGCCGCAGCGTTGCCGCCGGCCGACGAATCGATCCTCGGCGACCTCGTTTCGATGCGCGGTCTGATCGTCGCGACGCCGCGAGAGACCGCTCCCGGCGTCGGGCCTCTCAGCGTGCCGTTCGGGCTCGTCCCGCGCGGCCTCTCGGCCGTGACGGCATCGGCAGGGACCGATTCCATCTCGGTCAGGAACAAGGGTCTCCATGCCGGCAACGCCGACTTCTACGCATGGCAGCTCAGCGGCGCCCCAGGTGGTGCGGCCCGGTTCGATCTGCGGGCCGTTGGCCTTCAGCAACTGCCCGGTGAAGCCGCTGGTGCCGATCCGAGTGATCGCGTCCTGGTCTTCGCCGTCAGCACCTTCGGTCGATTCGACAGCGCAGCCGAAGGCGAGATCGACATTCTCGTCGACATCAACAACGACGGCATTCCCGACGTCGTCGTGGTCTCCATCGACGAGGGGTTGTTGACGGCCGGCAGCTTCAACGGTGTTGCGCTGACCTTCACGATCGACCTGGCTACCGGCCAGCAGATCGGTTCGGCCATTCCGACGACGGCGGCGATGAATGGCTCGACCCTGCTGCTGCCTACATTGGCCAGCTGGATCGGGGCGGACGAGTTCTCGTACTCGGTGGCGTCATTCGACCTGCTCACCGGCGACGAGGATGCGATCGCTGGTTCCTCGGGACTCTTGTCTGCCTCCTGGAACGTCGCCACGACGCCGGTATCGACGGGTGACTTCGTATCGCTGGACCCCGGCGGGGCAGTCACCGTGACAGTCACCACGAGTTCCAGCCAGTTGAAGAAGACTCCGGTCCTCGGATGGATGGTCGTGACCTCCGACGATGCGAACGGCGCGGCGCAAGCCGATCTGGTCGCACTGTCGAGCGTGACCGAGTAGCGGCCGCGTGGTCGCTACTCGACGAGGTGCAGTTTGACCGGTGGGCGCGACGGGGCCTCGACCTGCGACGTCGCCCAACCCAAGTAGGTCAGCGACGACACAAAGGTTTCGGCCTCGAAGCCGCACAGTTCGGCAATCGGATCGTTGGCTCCCTTGGGGCACGAACCCCAATAGCTCGCCAGGCCGAGCGCGGTCGCCCCCAGCATCAGGTTCTGCATTCCGGCGGCGACCGAATCGCGATTCTCGGCCGTGCGCATCGGACTGTCACCGGGGGCCGAGCCGACGACGAGAACGGCAGGGGTCCGCAAGTACTTGGTGCGGGCCTTGTCGACCTTGAATCCTTCCTCGCCGTTGGCGGTCAGCACCGCAGCGATGGTCTCGCCGAGGCGAGACCGGGAGTCGCCTGTGAGCAACGCAAACCGCCACGGCCAGGTTCGCTTGTGGTTCGGTGCCCATTGAGCCAGGTCGCAGAGTCGCTCGATGAGGTCGACCGGAACCTCGCGCTCCCTGTCGACCAACATGCTCGTCCGCCTGGCCCGGACGAGCGCGCCGAATTCCTCGAAGTTCATGCCCACCAGGATGGCGTCACGGTCGTCGGAATCTCCACTTCGACACCACGACCGCGATACGTCATCAGCGCCCGATCGAGTTCTTTGAAGACGCGGATGCGAACGTCTTCGACATTGTTCGGCTCGCCCGGGTCGTGACCAACGGCGCTGGCGGCCATCGCTCGAATTGGCCCGGAGTGGGTGCAGACCAGGATGCGCTGGCTGACCGGGCCCTCGGCGACGTACTTCTGGATGCCAGCCCAAAACCGGCGGATCACGTGCACCGGCGGTTCGACGTACAGCAGCGGGATGTTCAACCACTGGGTGATCGGGTCACCACCGGCCGCCTGGATCTTGTAGAAGCGGTCGACCTCGGTGTACCAACCCTCGCGTTCGCCGGCTCCCGACGCATCGTGGGTGTTGCGAAGCGTTGCCATGTGGCGGAACGCCGCGGTGACGTCCATTTCGCGCGGGTTGCCGGGCTCGTTGACGTACACCTGGAAGTTGTCGAACTCTACGGCCTCGGTTGGGTCACTGATCTCGACGCCACCCGCCCCGACCTTGATGCCGTAACGCGCTGCGCCCTGCAACAGGCCCTCGTGGACTCCAACGGCGGTCTCGTAGGCACGGGGGGTTGGAGCGTGCAGCAGCTTGACCTTCATGCCCTCTTGCAGACCTTTGGCAAAATCCTGGCCCTTGTGATGCGCCTGCCAACGCCCGGTGTCGGTCAGCGCGGCGTCCGAGACGTAGCCCTGGGTCTGCCCGTGGCGGATGAGACGTACATCGGTCGAACCCTGCACCCGACGCCGATACGGGTCGGGCATGTCGAGTTCACGGGGTGCGACCGTCTCCAAACCGAACGCCTCGCTTCGGTTCGGTGGCCCATCACCCGTGAGGGCGTCGAACTCGGCCCGTTCGACGGAACGCTCACGGGCCCGCAGCAGGTACGGCGGAACGTTGAGATTCTCGTAGTCGGGGGCGGCGTCGGGCTCGGCGAGTCGTTGCTGGTACTTCGCCAGATACGCCGGCGCGTCGCCGCGTGACATCGGCGGACGTTCGGCCATCAGGAATGAATCCGCACGAACGAATCAACGACGCGGTTCTCGTAGTAGAAGAGCGCCCGACCGAGTTGGTCTTCGGTCCACGTGATCGGCTCGTGGTCGACTTCAACGAAGTAGCCGCCCGAGAACACCTCATTGCGGTTACCCACGGGGTCCCAGAAGTAGATCGTGTGGCCACGGGTGATGCCGTGGCGGGTCGGGCCGATGTCGATGTTGACGCCGTTCAGCCGCAGAATGTCGGCCGCCCGGCCGACCTCGCTCCACGAGTCGAGCCAAAACGAGAAGTGATGCAGCCCGCCGTCGACGCCGCGGACGAACGCCACATCATGCGGGCTGCGGGAGCGCTCAAGGAACACGAAGAGCTGATGGCCTTCGTTCGAGACCATTTGCTCGGTCACCCGGAAGTCGAGGACCTCTTGCATGAACCGGCCGATCTCGGGCACATTCTCGGCAAGGAGCAGCACGTGGTCGAGCCGCGGGGGAGCGATGCCGATCAGGTCCATCGGCATCGGCGGCGGGTTGAACTTGGGCAGGCCATTGCCGACCCGCTCCATGTGGCGGTAGATCTCCATGATGTGGCCGCTGGGGGCCTCGAAACGAATCGCCTCGCCCTGGCCGAGCTCGTAGCCAGCCGGAATGCGCTCGACGATGCACCCGGCGCGCTCGAGCCGGGTCTCGTAAATCTCCAGGTCACGAATGTCGTCACACTTCCAGCCGACATGGTTGATGCCGTAGCGGGGGGCGTAGGTGAGCATCACCGAGTGATGCTCGTGCTCATCCCAACCCTTGAGGTACACGTGGTCGCCGGTGCGGGCCACGAGCCGCAAGCCGAGGACTTCGGTGTAGTAGGCGGCACACAATTCGAGATCCGGGCACCGGATTTCGACATGACCAAGATTGACGATTCCCATGCGGCCCACCGTAGGCCGTACGGCACTCCACGTGAAGCGACCCGTTCTCCATGTCGGAACGTGTCAGCGGTCACGCCCCCGCGGGCATCGTCGCCGGTGAAGCGGTCCGGTTGCCGTGGTCACCACGCATCGCCCATTGATCGCCGGCCAGGACGCGGGCCAGGACCCAGCACACTGTCATCCCGGCGGCGGCGAATCCATATGCGGTGGCTC
Source organism: Actinomycetes bacterium (assembly GCA_031398525.1). GTDB lineage: Bacteria > Actinomycetota > Acidimicrobiia > Acidimicrobiales > Ilumatobacteraceae > JANMJD01. Next base: position 4,710 of record JANNNL010000541.1, read on the forward strand.
GGCCGTGGTGCTCGTAGAGGTAGCCGGCGAGCAGCGCGGTCACGCCGCCGACCAGGGTTTCCATCCCGCCGAGGAGGCCATGCCCGGCCGCCTGGCGATCAGCGGGAAGGGTCATGCCTGCGGCGACCGATGACGACGAAACGCTGAGTCCATCGACCAGCGAGTGGCACATGGCGATGAAGAACATCTGCCTGGCGGTCGACATCATGCCGTAGCCGGCGATGAACACCGATTCGAGGGCGAGACCGAAAACTCCAACGCGAAATGGGCCCACTCGCTGGGCCAATCGTCCGCTGAGCCGACCCATCAGAATCAGCGGCAGCGCAAACATCGTGATGCCGAGGTTGGCGACCCAGGTCGACGCCTGGAGGTCATCGAGGACCAATGACCACAGCGCGTCGAACGTGCCGATCATCAAGAACAACCCGCAGCCGATCGCCACCGAGGCGGCGAAGGCGCGATTGCGCAGCAGGTCGAAGGCGAACCTTGGCGTCGGCTCGGCGTTGGCCGCGGGCTCGTTGAGTGGGATGCGCATCACGAGTGGCAGGCACACGAGCGTTGCCGCGCCCACGAAGAGGAACGGGGCAGGCAAGCCGAATGGCCCGGCGAGCACCGCGGAAATCGCTGGACCGATGGCGAATCCGAAGATGTCGGCGGACAGCACGAGCCCCAGGTTGCCGCCCATGTCGCCGGTATCGCTGAGCACCACGACTCGACGGATCGCTGGATGCGCTATGCCAACGCCGACCCCCATCACGAACCGTCCGATGAGCAGCTGTGGTGCCGAGACGCCAAAGGCCATCACCAGCAGTCCCACCAGATTGATCAGCACGCCGCCGACGATGAACAGTCGCACGTGACCGCGGTCCGCGAGCGGGGCGATGAAGAACTGGGAGACGACCGATGACAGGAAGCCAATGGCAACGATGCCGCCGAGCGCCGTCTCCGAGATTCCGAACCGGTCGCGGTAGTCGTCGAGGAGGGTGAACAGCACTCCGTAGCCCGACGCCATCACGGCGGTCAACGCGCCGCAGGCCACGATGGTCGTCCGGGCACGCATGAACGACGACGTTATCCCCGCCTCGGGGCCAATCTCCGAAGGTTCAACGCGCTGGACGTCACTCCAGGGTCAACGGATCGAGGGCGATCCAGGGCGTCTCCTGGGGGATGTCGGGATCGAACGTCGGGCGTTCGTCGCGATTCTGACGTCGGGCTTCGTACGCCTGACCTTCGAACAGTACGCGATCTCCGGCCGAGTATGTGGCCAGCTTGTCCCACGCCTTGTAGGTGCCGGCCGGCACGGTTATCAACGTTGCCGCGGTGTCGGTTTCGAGCACCGGACCCAGATATCGCCATGGCGTATCCCAGAGATTTTCGACGGGGGCATCGGGCGGTTCGCCCTCGTTCCACCACTTCGCCTCGTACACGTTCTGGTGCCAGACGATCTTGTTGCCCTGCTCGTAGATCTTCTCGGTTCGCCAGATGGGGTACGGACTCGCCTCGGGATCGTCGCGATTCTCTTGCGCCCGTGACTGGGTCGACTCCTGCGCCGGTTTCGCGTCGGTCGCCAACTGGCCCTGCAGGACGGTGAATTCGAAGGTGAACGCCCGAGGCTTCTGGTCGATCCCGCTGCAGACGGTCGAGACATTCACATCGTCGAGCTGCGCGCCGCATTGAGAGTCGCGGTTCAGTGACCACATCGAGATGCGGCCAAGTTTACGGTCCTCGGCCAGAACACGCAGTCGTTCCGCGTCGTTGACCCCGAAGGAATCGGTCTCGACGTCATTCTGGCCGATCATCGGCGTCGCGCCGATCCGGTTCCACACCTCTTTGGAGCTGAAGACCTGTCCGACACGATCGAACGCCCCCTTGAGCTGGCGAAAGGTGGAGTCGAGCGCGGCTGCATTCGCCGCGTGCAGGCTCTGGGTGCTGGTACGGCTCTGGCCGTAGTTCATCGTCATCGCATTGACCCCGGCGAGATCGACACCCCCGGCCAGCGTCGTGTCGACTAGCTGGACGCCTTCGGTGGTCAGCCCAGTGGGCGCAACCGGAAGCGTGAGCCAGACCTCGAGGTTGCCTCCGGCGTCGCGGCGTGCCTGCTGGAGGGCGGCGAGGGCCTTCGCCCGACGTTCGTTGGCCGCAGCGTCGGTGAGTGCGGCGCCCTCGATGTCGAGGTCGATGACCTTCAGGTCGTAGCGGTCGATGACCTCGGCGTACGCCGTGCGAAGCGCGTTGGTATCGGTGCATGCCACCGCTAGTTCGTTGTTGGCGGCACCCCCGAACGACACCACGATCGTCCCTTCACGCGCCCGGTAGCGGGCAATCCGTCGATCGAGGTCGAGTGACCGTTCGGCCTCGTTGAGGCCGTAGTACCCACCCCATGAAGGGCTGCACTCGTCGTCGGGGGCGGCGACCACGAAGCTCAATACAACCGATTTCGCCGGATTCTCGAGGGGGTCCTCGAAGTGGTACGTCGGCGTGTTGGTGACGTCGACGTACGGGGCGAACCAGGTATCCGAAGCCGTGCGGGTCACATCGCGGTACGCACTACGGAAGAACCTGGCCCCGGCGTACACGACGACGGCGGTGACCGCCACGACGGCGATGAGTCGCAACGGCGAGATGCGCCTGGAGCGTGTCTTGCGTTGACGCTTCATGAACCCTTACGTCCTTTCAGTTGCTTGGGCGTGCCTGCCGCCTCGCCGGCCGGTTGCGCAATCTCCGGGGACTGGTCAGCGTCGTCGACGCGCGAGACTGCGACCCCATCGGAGCTGAGCCGTAGCACGATCGTTCCTCGATCGGAACCTGATTCGAGATGTTGGGCGAGCACTTCGGCCAGTGTCGAGTCCGCCGTCGTCCGGACCGGTGCAACATCGACTGCGCTTCGCCGCTCCCGTCGTCGCGAGCGAACGTCGAGCGATCGCTGCGTTGCATGCCGAATCGTTCGATCGATTGCGATCGTCTCTGATCCGTCGGCCTGCTGGTCGACGGCCGACAATGCCGCCGCCATGGCGTCGGTGTGGGCGCTCTCGCCAGATACGGGGCTTCCGTGGTAGAGCAGCGTCGCCCAACTGGGTGCCACCGGCTCGCTCTCGACGCTACGGACGGGGACGAGTGCCTTATCGAACACGCCATAGACGATGTCGGTGAGCGTATGGCGCAGGCCGACGAATGCGATGATCGCGTAGAGCGTTAAACCGCCGTTGAGTAGGGCAAATGCGGCGTGGATGTAGTGGGCGTCGCGCAGGTCGACGAGCAGCGTGTACAGGGACCAGATCACGATGACAATTGGGATGAGCAGAAACGACAACCGAGTGACGGTCCGGTTCTTGACCTTCGGCGTACGGGCGAAGGCGATCTTCTGTCCACCAATGGCCTGACCAACCGACTTGAGCGCTCCGGACAGGTTTACCGGTAGCAGCAACAGGTTCAAGCCGTAGAGCCTGAAGATGTCTCGGCGTTTGTATCCGACTCGGCGCAAGTCGCTGGCCTGCATTGCAAAGTACGGCACCGCGGTGAACACGGCGAGCGGGCTGAGCAGGCGCTGGTCGAAGGGGTACAGGAGCAGTACCAAAAGGCCGAGGCTGACCCAGGCGATCGAGGCGAGATAATTGGCGCGAAGCAGGCCTTCCATCGCCGAGATACGACCGCCGGTGACCCGGTCGGACCGCAGCAGTCGTCCGAGCTTGGGGAGGATGACTAGCCCGCCATTGGCCCACCGTTGGCGTTGGATGCTCAGCGAACCGAAGTCGGGTGGGGTAGCGCTGTAGCTCAGCCGCTCGGGATAGTTGTGTAGGCGCCAACCCTGTGCCCGCATGTCGAGGCTGGACTCCGTATCCTCGATCACCGTTCTGTCCTGAATGTAACGACGCACCGTGAACCCGGCGAGGTTCTCTTCCTGCTTGATCGACTCGAGCGCCGTCGCCCGGATCACCGCGTTTGCGCCCACCCAGAATGTCGCGTTGTGATGGGTGAGCCCTTGATGGACGATGTGCTGCAGGTCGGTCGTCGCGCCGGCAATCCGCTCGATACGCGTCGGGGCGCCGCGGTACGCCGAGTACGGAGTCTGCACGACGGCGACATCGGCGTTCTCGGGCTGCTCCATGAAGTGGACGAGTCGCAGGCAGTACTCGGGCAACAGCGTGCTGTCGGCATCGAGGGTGAGGACGTAGTCGGCCGCAGGGATCACCAAGCTGCCGACCTCGCCGCGCACCGGAAGTAGGACAGGGCCGGCGGGAGTCTCACGGACGTGGTAGCTGGCGCCCATGAGGCCGATATAGCTGTTCAGGTTCATTGCCTTGTTCGACTCGTGCGAGAGCGAGGCGAACTGCTTGCGTTCGAACGATTGGAACTCGACGCGGAATGTCCACGCCAGGCGGCGATACAGCTTCTGCACGCGCTGGCGACTGAGGAACGAGTTCGACGAGATGGCCTCGCGCAGGGCGTCGGCATGGGTCTCGAAGTCCCTCTGCAAACGTAGGTAGATGTCGTCGACGAGGAACACGTCGCTGTGGTCGTAGACCTCGTGCTCGGCGGCGCGGGCCACGAACCACAGGGCCGCCTCGTCGTAGTACGCGGCGAGACGTTCGAGTTCGGCACCGTCGACGAACTCGGAACCGGTGTCGCCGGATTCGAACTCGTCGAGCGCTGCTTCGAAGCGCCGTCGGGGCGCCAGTAGCAGCACGGCGAGGTCTTCGACGACCTGTCGGCTCTCTTGCAGGATCCGGATGTGTTCGGGGTTGCCGGGATGGGGCGGATCGTCGATGAGCAAGACGACCCGCATATGCGGGTACTCCTGGAGTCCGGCGGTGACCATCGTCTGCCAGACCACACGGCGGTCCTCGCGATAGGACGGAATGATGACGGTCAGCGTCGGGATCGACTCGGCAAAGAAATTGTCGATGACTGCCCGGGGGACGCGATGGTGCTGCTGGATGCGCGTCAGATGACCGAGTCGGGCGATGAGGAACGACAACGCCGCGAGGGTGAGCAACGCGACGATCATCACGTAGGCCAGCGTCTCGAAAATGTTGAGCCATCCGTCCGCATCTCGAATCGTGCCGACGACTCGTTCCACGAGGTACCCGAGGAAGGCGGCGACCGTGAAGAAAACGGCGAACCGGGCGAGGCTCAACGTCCGTGTCGTCGGTTCGTCGTGCATGATCGGCGCGGCTCCGATCTGCTTATCGGTACCCCACTGCCGTCGCCGCGACAGCCGATGCTTGATTGCTGCCGGTTTGGTGACTTTCGGCTTCATCGCTCTCGCCATTTTCTGTCCCCTTTGATACGCCGAGAAAACCGTGGGTGACGCTACAGGGATTGCCGCGCAGAGTGGTGTCAGGTTACTGAACCG
>JANNNL010000547.1:0-5767 GCA_031398525.1 Actinomycetes bacterium
GTCTCGGTTCGAACGGGTCGGCGAGATCCCGTTCACGTCGGAACGCAAACTGATGACCACGCTCGAAGCCGACGTCGAACGCGACGGACGCATCTCGGTTGTCACCAAAGGAGCCCCCGATGTGCTGCTCACCCGCTGCACCCACGAGCGAGTCGCCGGCCGGGTGGTAGCACTCACCGACGACCGACGACGCGACGTACTCGCCATCGTTGACCGGCTCGCCGACCTAGCGCTACGCACCCTTGCGGTGGCCTTTCGCGAACTCCCGAGCACCGAGCCGCCACCCGAGCACGAGTCGACCGAGCATGGGCTCGTCTACTTGGGAATGGTCGGCATCATCGACCCGCCTCGCCCCGAGGCCCGAACGGCTATTGCCGAGGCCCATGCGGCGGGCATCCGGGTGCTGATGATCACGGGCGACCACCCCCGGACCGCCGTCCGGATCGCCGGCGACCTTGGCATCGTCGGACCTGGAGCCCGGGTGCTCGGCGGGGCCGATATCGAGGCACTCGACGAAGCAGGGCTGACGGCCGAAGTTCGAACCGTTTCGGTGTACGCCCGGGTCGCCCCCGAGCACAAACTGCGCATCGTCGCCGCGCTACAAGCCGACGGCAACATCGTGGCAATGACCGGTGACGGGGTCAACGACGCACCGGCGCTCAAGGCCGCCGACATCGGGGTGGCGATGGGGATGACCGGCACCGAGGTGACCAAGGAAGCCTCCGACATGATCCTCGTCGACGACAACTTCGCCACGATCATTCACGCAGTGAGCGAGGGCCGGGCGATCTTCGCCAACATCCGCAAGTTCCTGCGCTTCTTGTTGTCGTCGAACATCGGTGAGGTGTTCACCATGTTCTTCGGCGTGATGTTCGCCGGCGCGCTGGGCCTGAAGAACGCCGGCGAGGCCGTCGCCGTGCCGTTGTTGGCGACCCAGATTCTGTGGATCAACCTGCTCACCGACACCGCGCCAGCGCTGGCGATGGGGTTCGACCCGCCACCCGACGACGTCATGGCCCGCCCGCCGCGGCTGTTGACCGACCGGGTCATCGACCGGCATATGTGGATCGGCATCGCCTGGGTCGGGGCCGTGATGGCCGCGGTGACGTTGGCCGCGCTCGACTTCGGGCTCACCGGCGGGCTCCTCGGCGGAAACGGCACGATCGATCACGCCCGCACGATGGCGTTCACCACGCTCGTGTTCGCTCAGTTGTTCAACGCGTTCAACGCCCGGTCGGACCGCGTGAGCGCGTTGCACAAGATTTTCACCAACCGACTGCTCTGGGGCGCCATTGCGTTGTCAACGGTCCTCCAGATCGCCGTCGTGCAACTCCCGTTCATGAACCGTGTATTCGACACCACCTCATTGCCGATTGGCGACTGGCTCACCTGCGTCGGCCTTGCCAGCATCGTGCTCTGGGCCGACGAAGCCAAGAAGGTTGTGACCCGACGAGTTCGCTCAGGCCCGAACAACCACGACCGGGCTGGGTGAGTGCTGGGCGACGTGTTGAGCCGCTGAGCCGACCAGAAGCGTGCGAAACCCTCCCCGGCCACGAGTTCCAACGACGAGCATGTCGGAACGGGCGGCCGCGTCGAGCAGGACTCCCGACGGGGACCCATTGACGACATGACGTTCAAGTCGCACCGCATCGAGATCTGGGCGTGAGATGCGCAGGGCGTCGACGAGCGCATCGAGTTCGTGCACGGCGTCGAGTCTGATCCGCTCCTGTGTCTCGAAGGCCGACGCTCCGAGCGGCACGTATGGATAGTCCCAGCAGTGGATGACGTCGAGGTCTGCGTCCCACTTTTGGGCCTCCGTCGCCGCCCACTCCAACGCTCGCGCTGCTGGCACCGAGCCATCGACTCCGACGGTGATCCGCGTCGGGGTCCGATCGGGGTCGGGCTCGGCGGGCGGTGGGATGACGGCCACGGTTGTGGTGGCGTGATGGAGTACGTAGCGGGCGTTCGAGCCCAAGATGACGTCGGTGATCGGCCCGTGATGTTCATGGGCACCCACGACGAGGAGGCGTGAGTCCTTCGCCAGTTCGACGAGGATTCGTCCGGTTTCACCGCGCTCCAGGGCTCCGTCGACCTCGAGGGTGGGGTGGGCATCGCGAATGGCGTTGACCGCCAAGTCGAGGAGTTGACGGGCGGCCCGTTGGAGCGCAGGAACGTCAAGCTGGTACGCCCCAGCGCCCGCACCGTACGAGCTGTACGCCGGAATCGGGGTTTCGATCGCATGGGCAACGAGCAAGCGGTCGGCAAATTTCACAGCCTCTCGGGCTGCCCAACGAATCGCGGCCTCCGCCGCCGGTGATCCATCGGTGGCAACGGTAATGGTCTCGTTCATTGCGCCACCATCGAGGTCTCGGCTGCTATCGAGGTCTCGGCTGCAGCGATTCCGTCGGAGGCCGACTCCGGCACGACGATGACCGGAACCGGAGATCGGTGGATCACCGCCTGTGTCATTGAACCGAGGGCGAGTCGTTCGAGCAGATTGTGGCGGTGTTGACCGATCACGACCATGTCGGCGCCGACTGCAGCTTCGAGCAGTGCATCGACTGTCGACCGCTCGGCGACCCATTCGATGACGTCGACCGATGGCGACAGTTCGCGGACGTACTCGACTGCGGCGGCCATCACCCGTTCGGCCGTCTGACGATCGCCCTGTGTATCCCCCTGCACGGTCATGCCCCCTTCGACGAAGTACCACGACTGCGCCCAGGCGTGCACAAGTTCGATCACGGCGTGGCGAGGCTCGGCCTGGTCGACAGCTGCAGCAATCACCGCTCGATCGATCGGTGAGCCATCTACCCCCACCACGACTCGGCGCTGCGTGCCGTGATCGAACGGGACGATCGGAGCCGTGCGGGGTCCGAGGAACACCGGGCAGTGCGTGTTGCGGATCAGTTGATGAGCGACCGACGGCAGCGTCAGTCGCTCCAGAGGAGCATGACCGTGCGACGCCATGGCCACGATGGCAACATTGTCGTCGTCGGTCAGCCGGCTGAGCCCCCGGCCGGGGTGCCGGTCGTGGAGCACGTCGTACTGCACGACGACGTTGGGGCGGGCGAACTGCTCGGCAAGCCGGGCAACATAGTTGACTTCCCGAGCATCGCCGATGGTCGCCTGCGTTCCCTCGGGAAGCACCTGGTACAACATCGGAATCAAACCGAGCGCACCAGCGAGGTCGATGGCGGGTTCGATGATCGTTTCGCTATCAGGGGTGCCGTCGACCGCAATCGCCAGAACATCTCCGCGCAGTAACGGTTCGCAGAGCGGTCCGACCACGAGCATCGGCGTGCGGCTGTGATGCAGCAGCGAAGCGCTGACGCTGCCGGCCAGCGACTCGACGATGGCAGTCCGACCCGACGACGCGACGCACATCAGCACACCCGGATCTTCGAGTCGATGAATCAGCGGCGTGTCAACCGAGTCGCTGGGGATCATGACGCTGGTCACCATCACCCCGTCGATCTCGCGGGTGACAGGTGCGATGGTGGCGGAGTCGACATCGGGGTCGACAATCATGATCTGTTCGATCGAGGCACCGAGCCGCCCGGCAATGCTGCGCGCCACCGCAATGGCATTCGCCCGGCGGTGCGGGTCGTCGACGGGAACGATCAAGACCTTGGGAATCAAGTACGTGGTCACCCCCGTATCGTGCGGGCATCCCGGACCACGCGACAGGGCCGCACGACTGCCGACCACGGGACCTTTGGCCCGGGCGCGGCCTCCTCGGTCGTCGCGTGGGCAGCGTCGGGCGTCGGTGTGCCGAATGACCGCCCGGCCAGCACAGCATGGCAGCCGGAACGACGCGACGATCAGCCGATGGCCCATGTTCGATTCGTCGTCCGATACCACTTCTCCGCACCACCCCTACAGGTGTGGGACGAACTTGTCGACTGGGCCGGTCACGGTTCCTGGATTCCCGCGACACGAGTGGTCGTCGACCCTGGAGACCCGACCGCAGTTGGGGCGACGTTTACCGCGTGGACCGGCATCGGAAAGTTGGCGCTGGAGGATCGGATGCGCGTCGGTGAGCTCGGCTGGAATCCAAACACTGGTCTCGGCACGTGCCGCGTCGACAAACTCGGGCCCATCCTGCGGGGCACTGCGGGCTTCACCGTGAGCCCCGGAGGCACCGAAGGCACTGAGCTCAACTGGACCGAAGACGTGAGTATTCGTCGACTGCCCCAGTTTGTCGCCCCGCTGCTTGCCCGGGCGGGCGCAGCAGGATTCCGACAGGGCATGCGCCGCCTCACCCGGCTGATGGCGGATCAGCCCAAGGGCTAACCCGGGGCTAACCCCAATACCGTTAAGTTAAGGTGACAGTGGTGTAGTTTGGTGGGATGCCTCGTGCTGGTTGGAAGAAGTCTGAGTCGGATCGTCGGTTGTCGGATGTGGTGTCGGTCGGGTTGTTGACCCGGGTGTTTCCGCCGGCGCTGGTTGATGAGGTGATTGCTGGTGTGGGGCGGACTGAGCAGCGGAAACGGTCGTTGCCGGCCCGGGTGGTGGCCTATTTTGCGATTGGGATGGGGTTGTATTCGCAGGGTTCGTATGAGGATGTGTTTGGCCAGTTGACGGATGGTTTGTCGTGGTCGTCGGGGTGGCGTGAGACGTGGGTGACACCGTCGGCGTCGGCGATCTTTCAGGCGCGTGTTCGTTTGGGGTTCGAGGCGGTTGAGGCGTTGTTTCGTCGGGTGGCACGGCCGTTGGCGTCGGCGGTGACGCCGGGGTCGTGGTTGGCGGGTCGCCGGTTGGTGTCGATCGATGGGACGTGTCTTGATGTGGCCGACACCCCTGAGAACGACAAGGTGTTCGGGCGGCCGGGGGTGAACAAGGGGGAACGGGCGGCGTTTCCGCAGGTCCGCATGGTCGCGTTGGTGGAGTGCGGCACCCACGCCCTGTTCGACGCGGTGATCGGCCCGTACCCGACCGGGGAAGTCGAATTATCCCGTGAACTGGTCAACCGGTTGCAGCCGGGGATGTTGGTGCTGGCGGATCGCGGGTTCTATGGGTTCCGACTGTGGCAGTCAGCGGTGGCGACGGGTGCTGATTTGTTGTGGCGGATGCGGTCCAGTCAACGCCTCGATGTGATCGAGGTACTCGCTGACGGGTCGTATCTGTCGCAGGTGTTCGAGGTCCACAACTTCAAACGCCGCGGGGAAGGGCTGACCGTGCGGGTCATTGACTACACGTTCGACGACGGCCGCGACAACGACACCGTGTATCAGTTGATCACCACGATCCTCGACCCGACAGAAGCATCGGCGGAGGAACTGGCGTTGGCGTACGCCCAACGCTGGGAAATCGAGAACGTGCTCGATGAGCTGAAAACGCATCAACGAGGACCGCGAGCGGTGCTCCGCTCGAAATCTCCTGAGCTGGTCAAACAGGAGATCTGGGGATATCTGTGCTGCCACTTCGCGATCCGAACGCTGATGTGGCAAGCCGCCGACCACGCCCAACTCGACCCGGACAGGGTCTCGTTTACTACCGCTCTACGCATCGTTCAACGCTCGGTCTCCCAGCCGCGCGATTTTTCCCCCTCACCAGACTGACCCAATCTGGGGCCACGCCCAACGTGAACTCTGCCGACGACTCAACCCACGCCGCCGCCCAAGAGCCAACCCCCGAGTCATCAAACGCAAGTACGTCAAGTGGCACGTCAAACGCGCCCATCACGCCACCTGGCCGCAACCCGACAACCGCGACCCCACCGCCACCATCCTCACCAAATCACCTTAACTTAACGGTATTGGGG
>JANNNL010000567.1:0-8262 GCA_031398525.1 Actinomycetes bacterium
GTTCTTGAACTCGACCTACTCCAGCCATCACGGCTCGATGGAAGACGGTCCGTTCGTGGAACTGTCGGTGGCCGATGCCGAGGCCCGCGGGGTCGGCGACGGCGATGAGGTCTCGGTGTGGAACGACGCCGGAGTGTTGACCCTCAAGGTTCGCCTGAGCGACCGCGTTCGACCCGGGCTCGCCGCAATTCCCTGGGGCTGGTGGGGTGAGGAGGCCAACGTCAACCTGCTGACCAGCGCCGCCGCCACCGACTGGGGCGGAGGTGCCGCCTATCTCGACACCCTCGTCGAAGTGGGCCGACGCTGACCCCCAACACCCGAGTAACCGCGCTGCGGACTTTCCCGAGCCCCGGTTCGATCAGACTGAGCCAAATGATTACTCGTCGCGGGCTTGTGCTCGTCGGTGCCTTGGTGGCCACCACCGCGCTCGCCGTCGCCCTCGGGGTGACGGACCCGCTCGGCAACGCCAACTATCCGCGCCGATTCATGATCTGGAACCTGTTCCTGGCCTGGCTGCCGATGGTCGCTGCGATCGGCCACCGTCTGGCGCGGGCGCGGTGGCTTCGCTGGAGCGTGCTGGCTACATGGCTGGCGTTCCTGCCGAACTCGCCATATCTGATCACCGACCTCAGCCATCTCAGCGATGAGGACGAGGCGTTATGGCGTCATGTGCTGCAGTTCGGGTTCGCCGCCTGGACGGGCACCCTGCTCGGCGTCGTGTCGTTGCGCATCGTCCATGCGGACGTCGAGAAACATCATGGACGGTTGGCCGGTTGGGCATTGGTCGTCGCCTCGACGGGGCTGTGTGCGATCGGGGTCGTCATCGGCCGCTTCCAACGGTGGAACTCGTGGGACCTGATCACTCGCCCCGATGACGTCGCCGTCTCGACGTTCGACTGGGTGCGGTCGCCGATCTCCGACGTGCGTTCGACTGGCGTTGCGCTCGCCGTTGCCGTGTTCTTCGGGCTCGCGTACCTCACCGTCTGGGCGATCGAAGGGGTGCCATCCGCCGGGCACGCCAACGACGACCGATAGCGGCCCGTTGGCGACATGGCGCAACCGGCACCGATCTTCGAATTTCTCCGACTCGCCGCTTGAAATATTGTTGCGATTAGATTACATTCGCAACGTTGACGACATGATCGTTACGTAAACGACATCTCAGTTCGAGCAACGACATCTTTCTCGGTGGAAGGAGACTCATGAACACACCACGTTCACCCCGGCGGTACCGGATGCTCTCGGTAACTCTGGCCAGCTTCAGCGGCCTGCTGGCCCTGCGCACGTGCGAGGCCCCCACGCAAGACGCCGAGCCGGCCGTCGAAGTCGTCGTCCCGGCTCCCGCCGATCCCCTGCTGCTCGAAGCCTTCACCACCACCAACATCTACCGAGCCGGTAGCGGGCTGCCCGATCTCATTTGGGACGAGCGAGCCGCGGCCGCCGCCTCCCGCCAGAGCGCCGACCAGGCCGCAGCCCACACCCTGAGCCACACCGGAGCGGACGGTTCAACCGCCAAGGCCCGCTTGCGTACCGCCGGATATCCGACCAGGTGGTGGGCTGAAAACGCGGCCGCTGGCTACGAGACCGGCACCGATGTGATCTGGGGATGGATGAACAGCGAAAGTCACGCGCGCTACATCCTGAGCCCGTCGGCGATCCACATCGGTATCGGCGTCGCCTACGCCGCCGATGGCACGTCGTACTGGACGATGGACCTCGCGTCAGGCGGCTGATCCCTTCGAGGAAATCGACCGTCGGACGGATAGTCCAGCACTTGGTCTGCTAAGTTCGCTCGTTGAACCCACTTCCATGCGAAGAGCCGGAGGCCCGATGAGCGAGAGCACCACCGAGTGGCAGCAGACGGCATGCATCCTCTGCTCCATCAACTGCGGCGTCGAAGTGCGGGTCGATGGCCCGACGATCACCCGGGTGCGCGGCGACAAGGCCCATCCAGGGTCACAGGGCTACACCTGCGAGAAGGCGTTACGCCTCGACCACTACCAGAACGGCTCGCACCGGCTGACCACGCCACTGCGCCGTCGCGCCGATGGCACCTTTGAAGAGATCGATTGGGACACCGCGATCGCCGAGGTCGCCGCCCGGTTCGGCGAGGTGATTGCCGAGCATGGCGGCGACAAGATCCTCTTCTACGGTGGCGGCGGACAAGGCAACCACCTCGGTGGGGGGTACGGCGGAGCCACCCGCTCGGCTCTCGGCATTCGTTACACCTCCAACGCCCTCGCCCAAGAGAAGACCGGCGAGTTCTGGGTCGATGGGCAACTGTTCGGCCGCTCTCGGTGCCATACGACCGGCGACTACGAACATGCCCAGGTTCTGGTCTTCTGGGGTAAAAACCCCTGGCAGTCTCACGGATTCCCGCAGGCGCGGCGCATTCTGAAAGAGGCCGCCAACGATCCGAACCGCACAATGATCGTCGTCGATCCGCGCCGAACCGAGTCGGCCGACCTCGCCGACATCCACCTGCGCCCAACTCCCGGCGGCGACGCCCACCTGCTGGCTGCGCTGTTGGCGATACTCGTCGAAGACGGCCATCTCGCCGACCGCTGGTTGGCCGACCACGCCAACGGGCTCGATGAATTGCTCGGCCACATCCGAGCCGTCGATGTTGCCGCATCGTGTGCTCGCGCCGGGGTATCCGAGGCCCTGGTACGACTCACTGCGGCGGTCATCGGCAACGCAACCGGCGGGGTGTCGATCTTCGAGGACCTTGGCATCCAGCATGCCCCGCACTCCACGTTGAACAGCTATCTCGAGAAGCTCGTCTTCCTGCTCACCGGCAACTTCGGCGTGCCCGGCGGCATGAATCTGCATACCCGCTTCGCCTCCCTGGGCGGAGGGGGAGGCGACGGCAAGCCGGGTAGCGGCGAGCCCTCGACTCCGGTCACCGGCCACCGGTTGGTCACCGGCTTGGTGCCCTGCAATGTGATCCCCGACGAGATCCTCAGCGATCAGCCCAACCGCTTCCGAGCCCTACTAGTCGAATCGGGGAACCCCGTACATTCGATCGCCGATAGCCAACGGATGCGCGAGGCGCTGCGCTCACTCGACTTGGTCGTGGTCATCGACGTCGCCCTCACCGAGACGGCCCGGGAGGCCGACTACGTGCTGCCGGCTGCGTCGCAGTTCGAGAAGTGGGAGTGCACGTTTTTCAATCTCGAGTTCCCCCACAACTTTTTCCAACTCCGCCGCCCGGTGTTCGCCCCGATGAGTGGCACGTTGCCTGAGTACGAGATCCACTCGCGTCTGTGCCGCGCGCTCGGGGCCTACACCGACGACGACTTGGCCCCGCTGCGGGCCGCCGCGCTGATCGGGCGCGATGCCTATGCCGTAGCCTTCTTCACCCTCGGTATGGAACGCCCCGACCTGGGCAAGCTCGCCGCGGTGATCCTCTACGAGACTCTCGGGCCAACCCTGACCACGCCCGACCGGGCCGACGCGTCCGGCGCCGCAGCGGTATGGGGGCTCGCTCAGCGGTGCGCAGCGTCGTACGCCGACTCCATTCGCCGCGCCGGCATCGAGGGCGAAGGACTCGATCTCGGCAACGCGCTGTTCGACGCGATCCTCGCCAGCCCTTCGGGTGTCACGTTCACCGTCGACGACTACGACGAGACGATGAAGCGGCTCGAAACCCCCGATCAGCGCATCTCGCTGATCATCCCGCGGCTCCTCGAAGAGTTCGACGGCCTCGCGACGTCGCCGGTCTCCATGTACCCCGACTTCCCCCTTGTGCTCTCGGCCGGAGAACGGCGGTCGTCCACGGCCAACACGATTTTCCGCGACCCCGCGTGGCGCAAGAAGGACCCGCAGGGGGCCTTGCGCGTCTCTCCCGGTGACGCAACGGCGCTCGGTCTGACCGACGGCGACCGGGCGCGGGTGACCACCCGACGCGGCTCAGCCGTGGCGACGGTCGAGGTCAGCGATGTGATGCTCAGCGGCCACATCTCGCTACCCAACGGGTTCGGGTTGGGTACGTCGAGCGACGCGGTCGGCATTGCCCCCAACGAACTCACGTCGACCGACGACCGCGACTGGTTCGCCGGCACCCCCCATCACAAGCACATCCCGGCGCGCCTCGAACGGGTCGCCCCCGCGACCGGTGGGTGAGCGACCGTGCGCCGGACAAGGTTCGACGAGTGGCCCTGCCCGATCGCCCGCACCACCGACCTGATCGGTGACTGGTGGACGCCGCTGGTGATGCGCGAGGCGTTCACCGGCAAGCGACGCTTCGACGACATCCAGGCATCACTCGACGCTCCACGGGCCGTACTCACCGCCCGTTTGAAACGACTGTGCGACGAGGGCATGTTGGAACGCGTCGCTTACCAGGACCGACCGGTTCGCTACGAGTACCGGCTGACCCCGAAGGGTCTCGCCTTCTGGGACGTGCTGGCGGCGATGTGGCGCTGGGGCAGCGACTGGATGTGGCCCGCGGGCGAAGAGCCTCCGATGGTGCTCAAGGACCGCGAGTCCGGTGAGGTGATTCGGCCGGTGGTCGTCGACGAGCGCACCGGCGAGCGGCTCAATCTGCGGACGATCCGAATGGGACGTTCGCCACATTCGTCAACTCCAACCACCCCTTCACCAGCACCAGCGCCAGCAGACTGACGAACACCGCGGCATTGATCGCCAGGGCCGTGCGCATCCCGAACGCGTCACCGAGCCGGCCCATCGCGAACGCCCCGAGCGGGATGCCCCCGATGATGCCGAGTAGATGAAACGACAGCGCCCGGCCGCGCATCGCGTCGGGCACCGCGCCCTGCATCAGCGTGTTCAACGCCACCGCCGTCGTCAGATGTCCCAGGCCCGACACGACGTACGCAAGTTGTCCGATCGGATAGCTCGCGGTGAACACCAGCATCATGTTCGCCACTGCGTACATCGACAGCCCGACCTGTAGCTGACGAGACCGACGCACCCGGTCGCCGACCATGGCCGAGATCGCCGACGCCGTCAACGCACCAACCCCGAGCGCCGTGAGTAACCCGGCGTTGTCGGTGCTGCGGCGGCCGAGCACCCGCTCGGCGACGGCCGGGGCAACGTGCTGCAGCGACTGGGCGCACAGCGCCGACACCAACGCAATACAGACGGCCAGACGTAGCGCCGGACGTCCCCACACATATCGCGCCCCGCTGAGCAGCGCAGCTCGGACCGGCTCGCGGGGACCTGCTGCGAGGTGCTGGCGGGGTCGGCAGACCAGCACCACTCCAATGACCAGCGGATATGTGGCGGCGTTGACGAAGATCGCCGCTCCGACGCCCCATTGATGCACGACGATGCCCGCCGTCGCGGGGCCGATAGCGCGAGCCAGCGTGTATTGGATGGAGTTGAGCTTGACGGCATGGAGCATGTCGGCCGGCGGGACAAGTGACGGCACGAACGACTGCCAGGCGCTGGTCTGAAACCCCGTTGCCAACCCGCCGACAAACGTCAGCCCGATGATCCGCCACGGCGTGATCGTGTCGGAGATGTACAGCACCCACATCGCCCCGGTGCTGATCATCTGCACCGTCTGGGTGACGATCAGGATGACCCGGCGCGACATCCGGTCGGCCAACACCCCCGCATACGGCGTGAGAATCAACGCGGGCAGCAATGCCGCCATCGACGAGTATCCCAACCAGGTCGCCTTGCCCGTGAGGTCGAAGAGCAACGCTGGCACGGCGACGAGTTGCATCCACCCCGCCCCGTTCGAGATCGACGCTGCCACAAAGAACGCGGCAAACAGCCGATGCCGCATCACTGCAAACGACCCCGCCCGCGCCGGTCGCTGGTCTGCCGTCACGACGCCACGAGTGTCGGGGACGGCCATCGCAGCAGGGTACCCCGACCTCACCAACGCCTCTCCCGAATCACCAACATCGACGGGGCCGATCGGGTGCTCAGGTTGCGAGTCACCGGTTGGGCGGCGAAGATGCCAGGGAATGGCGACAACGAACCCCTCCCCCACATCGGTCGACCTGCCCCGCATCGAGGCGGCGGTCGCCGAAATTCTCGCCGCCATCGGCGAGGACCCGGCCCGTGATGGTCTGCTCAACACCCCGTCACGCGTCGCGCGCATGTACGCCGAGGTGATGCAGGGACTCCACGAAGACCCAGCTCGCCACTTGAGCGTCACCTTCGAGGCGGAGCACGACGAGATGGTGATGGTCCGCGACATCCCCTTCGCCTCTATGTGCGAACACCACTTGGTGCCGTTCCTTGGCAAAGCCCACGTTGCGTACATCCCAGGGCCGCAGGGCCGTATCACCGGCTTGTCGAAGCTTGCCCGCCTGGTCGACGGCTATGCCAGGCGCCCTCAGGTGCAGGAGCGACTGACCACCCAGATCGCCGAGGCGATGGTCGCCGCCCTCGATCCTCACGGCGTGCTCGTGGTTATCGAAGCCGAGCACTTGTGCATGTCGATGCGTGGCGTGCAGAAGCCCGGCGCGGTCACCGTCACGTCGGCGGTGCGCGGCCGATTCCGTGACGATGCGCGTTCGCGCTCCGAAGCAATGGGGTTCATCACCGGCGAGCGGGCTCGCTAGTGGGCCACCCCGATAACGCCATCGAGCTTCCCCTCACCCCGGCCGACAAGGCGTTCGCCACCGTCGTCCGCAAGACGCCGCTCTCGTATCGCACCGAGCCCAATGAACTCGCCGACCTGCTCGAAGGTAAGCCGGGCCGCGACGGACAGCTGACCGCCACCGCCTGGGTCTTCGACGAGGGCGGCGACCATGCCCTGCTCGTGCGCCACCCGGTGCTCGGGTGGGCCTGCCCCGGCGGCCATGTGGAACCCGACGAGACATGCCGCGACGCGGCGATCCGCGAACTCGCGGAGGAGACCGGGCTGGATCTCAACCCGATCCTCAACGACCCGATGGTCGTCAGCTGTGTCGAGATGCCCGCCACCGACGACGGTCCTGATCATCTCCATTGGGGTGTCGGCTACGTCTTCCGCTCGACGCGGTCGGTCAAGCTGACCCCAGAAGAGGGTCGGCCGGTCGCGTGGTGGCCGGTGCGCAAGCTCCCCGAGATCTGCGCGCCCGACCTGCCTGGCCTGCTGCCCCGCCTCTCCCGCATGGTCGCCCGCAAGTAGCCACCACCCGGGCCGGTTATAGGTCGGGGATTGGGAACTGGAACGCCGGCACCTGGGTACCACCGTCGACCTCGATGATCTTGCCGGTCAGGAATCCACCCGCCGGCGACGCGAGATACAGCACCGCGGCGGCAATCTCGTCGGGCGTGCCAATCCGCCGCAGCGGCGTGAGGCGTTCCATTGACTGCCGGATCTCGTCATTGCCCATCACCATCGCCAACGCGTCGGTGAGGATTGCCCCCGGGGCCACGGCGTTGACCCGGATCTTCGGGCACAGGTCGGCGGCCAACAGGCGAGTGGCATGGTCGAGCGCCGCCTTCACGGTGCCATACAACGTGTAGCCCCGCCCGACCATGTGGGCCGCCGCGGTGGTGATGTTGATCACCGAACCGTCGCCGGTCGCCAGCAAATGCGGTACAGCGGCGCGCACCAGCCGGATCGCGGTCATCACGTTGAACTGGAACGCCTGCTCGAAGTCCCGATCTCGGGCGCGCATGAACGGCCCGGGCATCGCCCCACCGACGACGTTGACCAGGATGTCGAGCCGGCCGAACTCATCGACGGTCCGGTCCAACGCGGAGAGGTCATCGTCTTCCACCGAGTCGTCGGCAACCACAACCAACGCTTGGCGGCCGTAGCTGCGGATCGCCTCGGCGACATCGTCGAGTTGGCCGACGGTGCGAGCGCGAATCGCGACATCGGCTCCGGCTTCGGCCAGCGCAATCGCCGAGGCGGCACCGATTCCCCGACCGGCGCCATTGACGAACGCCACCTTGCCATCGACTCGGAACATGTTGAGCACCGACATCTCAGAACCTCCACCGTGAGATCGAGTCGATGATGCAGACCGGCTTGGGACTGTCCTCACGCTCGATGGTGATGCGAATCAGGGTTTGCAACCAGTCGTTGACATCGGTCGCTTCGACCAGCGACGCGCCGCCGCGCAGCTGCGACCCAACCGGTACCGGAGCCGGGAAGCGCACCTTGTCGACCCCGTAGTTGACGCCCAACGACGCGCCGCGGACCTCGACGATCTGGGGCAGGAACTGGTTCGACAGCGACAACGTGAGGTACCCGTGGGCGATTGGCGCCCCGAACGGCCCGGCTGTTGCCTGGGCGACGTCGACGTGGATCCATTGGTGGTCGCCGGTCGCCTCGGCGAACAG
>JANNNL010000679.1:0-3218 GCA_031398525.1 Actinomycetes bacterium
CCGAGATCGTGACACTCGCTCGGCAGGCGGAAGCACTTGGCTACGACCGTTGCTGGGTGTACGACGAGGGTCTGGCGACCCGTGACGTGTACGTGACGCTGACCGCAATCGCCCAGGCCACAACGACGATCAAGCTCGGCCCGGGAATCACCAACGCCTACACCCGGCACCCGGCGACGACGGCGGCAACCATTGCCAGCCTCGACGAACTCGCGGGTGGCCGAGCGTTTCTCGGCATCGGTGCCGGGGGCAGCCTGACGCTCGGGCCGCTGAGCGTCGACCGCAGTCATCCGCTCGCCTCAGTGCGTGACGTGATTGCGGCCTGTCGAGGGTTGTTCTCGGGTCAACCCGTCACGATGGATGGCTGCGGCTTCACGCTGACCGACGCGGTGTTGGGCTTTGCCCGGCCCGACATCGAAATCTGGCTGGCCGGGCGCGGGCCGAAGATGCTCGGCCTTGGCGGGGAGGTCGCTGACGGTGTGATCCTCGACTTCATTCACGCCGAGATGATCGACGACTACGTCGAACTGGTGCGGGTCGGTGCCCGCCGATCAGGGAACCAACCCCGGCTGATGTATTCGACGATGGTGATCACCGACGAACGGGCGATGGCGGCCACGAAGCCGCACATGACGTATCGGTTGGTCGATTCACCGCCGCGGATCAAAGCGGCGCTCGGGATCACCGATATCGAGGTCGAGCAGATCCGCCGGGCGATGGCCGGTGGGCTGCACGCCGCGGCCGAGTTCGTCCGCGACGAGTGGGTCCACCCGTTTGTGATCGCCGGTACCGAATCGGACTGCGCTGAGCAGATCAGTCGCCTGGTTGATCAGCATCGGATCGACGAGTTCCTGCTGCCGGTGCTTGACCTCACCGATGCCCCGCAGCTGATGACGCAGGTTGCCAGCGTCTTGGCCGCTGTATGACCCCCCGGTTCGACTACCCGTTGTTGTCACGACCTGGCGCCATTGTCGTCACCGACGTTGGGGTCTGCGTTGCCGATGAACGGCCGTTGCCGCAGTTGATCGAGCCGACGTTGCCGCTGGTCACCGCCCCGATTGACGAGCCAATGGTGCCGGTCGCCCACCCACGAATTCGTGTGCTCGGCAACTATTGGCATGCCGGCTGGGCCCACGCCCGACCTGACTGTTGGCTGCGCGCCGACGCGATGCGCCGACTGATCGCAGTGGTCGAAGGGTTGCCCGAACGTTGGGGGCTGGCCGTGTACGACGCCTGGCGACCATTGGCGCTGCAGGCCGAGTTGTATGACGCGGCCTACGCCCTTGGGTCGCTGCCGCCAGGGTTCATCGCCCATCCGGTCGCTGATCCCCAGGCCCCACCACCCCACCTCACCGGTGGGACGGTCGATCTCACGCTGACCCTCGACGGCACCCCGTTGGCGTTGGAGACCGACTTCGACGGGTTCAACGACGAGGCGGCGGCGATGGCCTTGGAAGCTGTTCCCGGGGTCGATCGCGAGCTGCGCCGCCGCCTCTATTGGGCGATGCGGGCCCAGGGTTTCGTCGCCCTGACGTTCGAGTGGTGGCACTTCGAATACGGCACGCCGAGATGGGCCGGGGTCACCGGCCGGCCACCGTTCTATGGCCCGGCGACCCCGCCGGGTCCCCGATGATCAGGAGTTGTTGATGCAAGTAGGCGTCGCCCTTCCCCAAATGGCCCCGGGCTTCACCCGGGCGACGATGCTCGACTGGTGTCGGGCCATCGATCAAGGTCCGTTCTCGTCGATCTCGGCGGGGGAGCGGATCACCTTCTTCAACCCCGAAATGATCACCCTGCTGGCCGGGGCGGCCACGGTGACCGAACGGGTGGAGATCATCGCCAATGTGGTGGTCACTCCCTGGCATCGCACCGCGTTGTTGGCCAAGCAGTTCACGACCATCGACATGCTGTCCGCCGGACGGTTGACCGTGGCCTTGGGTGTCGGTGGTCGCCACGAGGACTACGCAGCGATGGACACGTCGTTCGCCCACCGCCATCAGCGGGTTGACAACGATGCCGCCGAGCTCCGACGGCTGTGGTCGGGGGGCGAGACCGCCGGCGGCATTGTCGGGCCGCCACCGAGCCGTCCAGGAGGCCCGTCCCTGTTGTGTTCGTCGCTCGGCCCGAAGTCGATGGCCCGCGCCGCCCGGTGGGCCGACGGCGTCTCGGGGTTCGCTATCGGCGCCCAGCCGGACGAAGCCGCCCGACTGTTCGCCCTTGCCGATCAGGCATGGGCCGACGCCGGCCGCACCGACCGCCCGCGACGGGTCTGCGGCCTGTTCTGCATTGCCGGAGTCGCCGATGGCGCCGAGACCCTGCGTGGATTCGCCCGCGAGTACCTCGGGTTCATGGGGCCTGAATTGGCGGATTTGTTGGCCGACATGCAACCGGTCAGCGACGAGCAGAAATTGGCGGCTGCCCTGACGGGGTTTGCCGACATTGGCTGTGATGAGGTGATCCTCGTCCCGGCGACCTCGGATGCCTCGTGCATTCGGAGTTTCGCCGAGGTCGCCGCCCGGTAGCTCCCGGGGGCTTCACGAATTCGGGAGCTCGACCAACTGTCGGAGCAGGGCTTGAACGAGCTGGGTCCGACTCATCGTGCCAGGCGGTCTGCTCCGGGTTTCGACCTTGATCGACGGATGCCGCCGGCCAGCAGGTGGGCGATCTGCGTGTCGGAGATCACCGGGTATCGATCGGTCACTCGAACGAGCGTCGTCAGCCTGACGATTTCGTCGAGAGTTGGGTCCGGTCCGAATGGGGTTGGGTACACCGAGGCGAACTTGCCCACCACTGCGTCGCCAAGTCCCGAGCCAACATCCACCAGGCGGCGAGCCGCATGAGCGGATCGGTCAGGTCGTCGCGATCTTTCAGACGAACGAGCACGGCCTGATAAAGCGCGTCTCCTGCGTTGTTGACGACATCGTCGTGGTTCGTACGCGGGTACATGCTCGACGGCGCCCGGCCCCAATGGAGCGAGATGCGACGGATCGGCGGCGGCGAACCGGCTTCGATCAAGGCATTGAAATACGCCCGCACGATCGGATCACTCACCCTGCTCGGGTCGGTGACGTCTGCCAGGAGGAGGTCGGGGTGTACGATGCGCAGTGGCCGCTCGCCAGCCTCGGTGGTGGTTTCATTCACTCCGGCGAGCAGGCCACGTTGCAGGACACCAACGACCACGTGCTCGCCAACATCCAGCGTGACGGCACCTACTCGGT